>CAISZB010000123.1 GCA_903889845.1 uncultured Verrucomicrobium sp.
CATCCTTGACTCCAATACCTGCTTCCCCTCCAATGTCCCCAACGGGGTGTCACACTATTGGACCGCCACGTGTCTCAGTTTTGGACCGCCCTACGCACTGGCTGATCGGCTTCCTCTTCGTGGTGCCGAAGTGGATGCAGGCTGCCGAATCCGTGGCCAAGGCCCGGATCCAAGGTCCCGAGCACGTCCAATCGACCGCTGCCCTTTCGTCTCCCAAAACTTGCAGTGTGGTTTCCGTTCGTTGAGTTGTGGTTTGTTTGGTTTCTTCTGGTTGTAAGACAAAAAAAGCCGCCCGGTAGGGCGGCTTTTTTGTTTCCTGGAAAGGTGCTTACATCCGTTGCGCGCCGACTTCGGCCAGGGGGCTCCGCTCGCCCTTGTTGAGGGCGACGTGGGCGGTGATCGCCTCGCCCTTGAGGCGGGTGCGGGTGTAGACGAGGCCGTTGGAGCGGCTGTCGACGTAGGGGTTGTCGATCTGGGCGGGGTCGCCGACCATGACGAGCTTCGAGCCCTTCGACATGCGGGTGACGATGGTTTTCGCTTCGAGGGGGGTGAGCTGCTGCGCTTCGTCCAGGACGAAGAACCGGCGCGGGATCGAGCGGCCGCGGATGTAGCAGAGGGCCTCGATCTCCAGGAGGCCCTGCTCGACGAGGCGCTCGTAGGGTTTCATCGCAATGCCCTGGCTGGCGGCGCCGTTGGCCTTCGCCATCGCTGCCTTCCGCTGTTCGGCCTCGCTCATGGCGCTCTTGGCCTTCTTCGCCTGCTTCTTCCCGGCGAAGGTGTCGGCCTTCGGCGCGTTCGCGGGGAGAAGGACTTCGAGGGCGTCGTAGATGCACTGGAGCCACGGGCGCATTTTTTCTTCCAGGGAGCCGGGCAGGAAGCCGACCGACTCGCCCATCGGGACGACGGGGCGGCTAATGGTGATGCCGTCGTAGGCTTCCTCGTAGACGCGGCTGAGGCCGGCGGCGATCGCCATGAGGGTCTTGCCCGTTCCCGCCTGGCCGTAGCAGGTGACGAGGGAGATGTTCGGGTCGAGGAGGGCATCGACGAAGCACTGCTGGCCGAGGTTCATCGGGCGGATGTCGATCCCCTTCGGGATGTGGATCCGTTCCGGGACGTTGAGGCGCTGGAAGACGCCGTCGCCGTAGTGGCGGGCGGGCATCGTCTTGTTCTCGTTGACGGAGAGGAGGACGTATTCGTTGATGCCGATCGAGGCGATGCGTTCCCCGGTGAGGGTGAGGCCGCGGTTGGTGGCGAAGCGCTGCAGTTCGTTCGGCGCGACATCGACGCGGGCGAGGTCGTAGCTCTCGATGTCCTTCGCCTCGACCTTGTCGGTCAGGTAGTCCTGCGCCGGGATGCCGAGGACGAGGGCCTTCAGCTGCATGTTCAGGTCCTTCGTGACGAGGATCGTGGGGCGGGGGGCCTTCTCGTAGGCGTAGAGGCAGGAGGCGAGGATGCGGTGGTCGATCTTCTCCAGGTCGGGGAAGATCTTCAGGAAGCGCTGCATCGCCGGATGCATGCGGGGGCTGCGGACGAGGAGGTCGTTGACGGCCAGGCGGATCGTCCCGCCGTCGGGAAGGGGGGTGCCGTTGATCGCGGCCTCCGAGTCGCAGGCGAAGATCTTCGTGAGGTTCCGGTGGACGGCGCGGGCGTTGGCGCCGCGCTCGGTCTGCTCGTTCTTGAACTTGTCGAGTTCGGCGAGGACTTCGACGGGGATCCAGACCTCGTTGTCGGCGAAGTGGTAGAGGGAGTTGGGGTCGTGGAGGAGGACGTTGGTGTCGAGGATGTAGTTTTTCACGCGGAGGCTGGTGAGGTCGATCTGGATGCGATCGGCTCCGGCCCCGTTGGAAGGTTTCTGACCATTGGCGGCGGCGGCTTCAGTTTCCTTTTTAGACAAGAACTCGGATTGGATTTGCATTGGGTGGGTGGGCTTGGGGAAAAGGAAAAGACCGGTGATCCAAGGGGAGGGGCGCTAGGCCGGTCGAGGCGGGGAACCGAAGGGAGGGGCCGCCGCGGTCTCCGGGCTCAGGTGAGGCCAAGAAAGGCGCTTCCCCTGCCGAGCCTGTATCCGAACCTCAGTGAGGGGAACGTGGCGGACGGTCTTAATAAGGCAAGTTATTAACAACTTATTCACATTTCGCAAGGGAATAGTCACAAAAAAGGCCTGGCTCAGTGAATGAGACAGGCCCTGATCGTTTTCGGGCCTACGCCTTGATCGAGGACCGGGGGACGAGGGTGATCGACTCGACGCCGACGCGGTTCACGGGCTTGCTTTTCTCGCCGCCGTTGCCGGTCTTCGTCGGCGTGTCGCCGATCTTCAGGAGGACGTCCTCGCCCTGGATCACTGCGCCGAAGGCGGTGTACTGGCGGTCGAGAAAACGGGCGTCGGCCAGGCAGACGAAGAACTGGCTGCCGGCGGAGTCGGGATGGCTGGAGCGGGCCATGGAGAGGACGCCGCGGACGTGGGGGCGGTCGTTGAACTCGGCCTTGATCTTGTAGCCGGGGCCGCCGGTGCCGACGGCGGGGTCGTCGGTCTTGCTGAGGGGGTCGCCGCCCTGGATCATGAAGCCCTTCACGATGCGGTGGAAGGCGGTGCCGTTGTAGAAGCCTTCGCCGGCCAGTTTGAGGAAGTTTTCGACGGTCTTCGGGGCGACGTCGGACCAAAATTCAACGACCAGTTCCCCGGCAGTGGTTTTGATGACGGCGGCCTGGGGCTCGGAGGGGGTGGGGGTGCTCATGTGATGGGCGGCAACGGTGCCTTTCCCCGGGGAAATTGGCAAGAAGGGAAGCGGCCGAAATTTATTTCGGGTAAACCGAGAAACCGGCTTGATGTCATTGAGTATTTTTAGCACGGTAGAGGCGAGTCCGCTTCAGTGATTCGGGGTAGGGGAATGGGGAAAGGGTAGGGAAAATCCTGGAGACCTCAACAAACGCAGTCATCCACCTCTTGCCCTTCTACCCCTCCTATGGCTGATCATCCTTTCCCTGCCCCTGCCGGGGCGACCGAGTCTCCCGACGCGTTGGCCAAGCGTGTTCTGGTCGTCGAAGACACTCCCGCCGTCGGGCAGCTGCTCGTCAAGCACCTCACGCGCTCCGGGTTCACGCCCTATCTGGCGACGGACGGGAAGACCGCGATCGCGTGGCTGGCCTCGGTCAAGCCGATCCTCATCCTCCTGGACATCACGCTGCCCGACATCGACGGGAGTGAGGTCTTCACCCGCATCCGGGCGACGGCGGAGACGGCGCACGTTCCCGTCATCTTCATCACCGGCCTGGTCGGTCCCGATGAGGAGGCCGAACTCAATCGGTCACCCGGCGAGAACAAATGCTACATGGGGAAGCCCTTCACCCGGGACAAGCTCTTCTCCTGCATCTCTCAGATGCTGGGGACTGAGATAGCTTGAGGGGGACGCGAAGTTAAGGGTGCCGCCCTCCAAGGGTGGGCTCCCGCCCCTGCCAGTTTGTTTTCCCCCTTGGGAGGAATCACTGTGGGGGGAGACTACAGCAAGGGCCGGATCAGTTCCGCCTGCCAGCGGCACCAGCGGTTTTCGGCGATGAGGCGCTCCATGCCCTCCGGGCCTTCCTGGGCGATCTGGAAGAGGAGGGTCTTCGAGAGGATGAGGGAGGGGTCGATCACCAGCTTCGCGGCCAGCTCGTCGCGGCCTTTCCGGATGGCATCGACGCGGCGCTCGAAGTCGGGGCTGCGGCGTTCGCGCCTCTCGCGCTCCGGGGCGGGGAAGGGGGGATACTCGCGGCCCCGGTCGAGGGCGTCGTGGAGGCGGAGGAGCCGGGCGCCCCGGCAGTTGGAGGGGAGGAAGTGCTGCGGGACGTGGTCCTGTTCCCTATGGGTATCGACCCACACGGTGATTTCCAGCATCCGGTCGTTCGTCAGCACCTTGTAGGTGGGGAGGTCGCGTTCGCGGGCCTCGGCATCGCGCCAGTGCCAGAGTTCCCGCAGGATGGGGAGGGCGGAGAGGGGGAGCTTGCTCGATCCGTTGACGCGCCAGACCTCGTCGGGGTCGGTCTCCCGGACGACGCGGCTGGCGCGCAGGACGCGGGCCGACGATTCCTTGAGCCAGTCGAGGCGGCCCAGGCGGATCAACTCGGCGGTGAGCTGTTCCCGGATGCCGTCGAGGTAGGTGACGTCCTGGGCGGCGTAGTCGAACATGGCGGGGGTCAACGGCCGGGCCGACCAGTCTTCCTTCTGGCTCGCCTTGTTGAGCTTCACGCCGAAGTAGCGCTCGACGAGGGCGGCGTAGCCGACGCCGGGGAGGTTGCAGAGCTGGGCCGCGATCATGGTGTCGAAGACCTCGGGCGGCTCCGGCGCGCCGATGCGGCGCATGAGGCGGAGGTCGAAGTCGGCCCCCTGCAGGATCCACGGGGAGGAGGCCGCGAAGGCCCAGAAGGGGGCCAGGTCCTCGGCGCTGGCGAGGGAGAGGGGGTCGATCAGGGCCGTCGGGTTGTTTTCCGTATGGCCGCCCTGACGGACGGAGACGAGGCAGACGCTCTCCTTGTAGTGGTGGAGGCTGTCGGCCTCCGTGTCGATCGCCAGCCAGGGGCCGTGTCGGAGGGTGGCGGTGTAGGCTTCGAGAGAAGGAAGAGAGTCGACCCAAAGAGAGGACATGAAAAATTTCGTTATTCCGGTTGTCGCTGAACCAAGCGGAGCTAATGTAATCCCGGTATGAGTTTCTTGTCAGCGATTAATGAGCGGTTCGGGAACATTTCTTTCTCGAATGAGGAGATCAAGCGTTACGGCCGCCATCTGATCATGCCCGAGTTCACCCTCGCCGGGCAGCAGAAGTTGAAGGCGGCCCGGGTGTTGACGATCGGAACCGGGGGCCTCGGCTCCCCCCTGCTGGCCTACCTGACGGCGGCCGGGGTGGGCAAGATCGGGTTGGTCGATTACGATACGGTCGATTACTCGAACCTCCACCGCCAGATCATCCACAAGAGCCGCAACGTCGGGAAACCGAAGATCGCCTCGGCCATCGAGACGATGAAGGAGATCAATCCCTTCGTCCAGGTCGAGGCCTTCGAGACCTCGTTCCGGTCCGACAACGCGATGGAAATTGCGAAGGATTACGACATCGTCGTCGACGGGACCGACAACTTCCCGACCCGCTACCTAGTGAACGACCTCTGCGTCCTTACGGGGAAGCCGAACGTCTACGGCAGCATTTTCCGCTTCGAAGGGCAGGCGACGGTCTTCTGGGGCGAGAAGGGACCGTGCTACCGCTGCCTCTTCCCGGAGCCGCCGGAGCCGGGCACGGTTCCGAGCTGCGCCGAAGGCGGCGTCCTGGGGGTCCTCCCCGGCATCATCGGGGTGATCCAGGCGATCGAGACGGTGAAGCTGATCACCGGCATCGGGGAGCCGCTCATCGGGCGCCTCCTCACGTACGACAGCTTGAAGATGAAATTCCGTGAGCTGAAGCTGCGGAAGGACCCGAACTGTCCCGTGTGCGGCAAGCACCCGACGATCACGAGCTACATCGACTACGAAGGCTTCTGCACGATCTGAGTCGGGCGTGACCGTCGGGTGTGGCGCGGCCGAACAGCGCACCGGGAACCTTTCGCGTCGGCCGCGGTCCTTCCGGTCCACAAGGGAGGATCAACCATGAATTCCATCGCCGATCACTTTCACGATGGCGGCTTCGTCATGTTTCCGACGCTCGCGTTTGGCATCCTGATGCTCGCCGTGGCCGTGCGGTACGCCG
>CAISZB010000124.1 GCA_903889845.1 uncultured Verrucomicrobium sp.
GGCCGAGGCCGCAGAGGGAGGTCTCCTCCATCTGCTCGCTGAGTTGGGCCATCTGGTCGAGGCTGACCCCGGGGGTCTGGCCCCGGCGGAGCCGGTCGAGGGCGTCCCGGACCAGGATCGTTCCCATCCGGCACGGCGTGCATTTTCCGCACGACTGCTCGGCCGCCTTCTCCATGTAACGCCAAAACGCGTCAATGAGGCTGACGTTCTCGTCGAACACGAAAAAGCCACGATCGGCAAAAAAGGCCTGGATCTTGTTGCCCTCATTGAAGAGGTCGAACCCGTGGAGCTCCGGCGCGGGGACATCCCGGACCGCACCGTTCTTGCGGTTATCGTGAACCACACCTTCCCAAACGCCATATGCAACCTGTGCCATGCTTTCATCAATACAGGTCGCAGCCCGGGTTAGCATGCCGTACGATGTCGCACCCTTGGAATGCTACTTTACATAACAAATATTGTGCGAAGTAATTTAGGGACGAGTGATCGGGTAGGCGTTTATTCTAAGCTTGCCTTTTAGGCGGCGGACGACGATGAACAAAGGCTCATCTAAAAATGAAACGAGCCCTCCTCTTCAGTGGTCAGGGCGCCCAGCACGTCGGCATGGGGCGCGATCTGACCGAAGTTCCCGAAATTGCCGCCCTCTACAAGAAAGCCGATGAAATCCTCGGCTTCCCGTTCTCCCAAATCTCCTTTGAAGGACCGGAAGCCCGGCTGACCGACACCGATGTCTGCCAGCCCGCCCTCTACGTCCATGGCTACGCCCTCCTCACCCTGGCCCGCTCCATCCCCGGATTCCGCTTCGACGCGGCGGCGGGGCTCTCCCTGGGCGAATACACGGCCCACGCGGCGGCGGGGACGTTCGACTTCGAGACCGGCCTCCGCCTCGTCCACCGGCGCGGGGCGCTGATGCAGGAGGCCTGCAAGGCGACCGAAGGCGGCATGCTGGCCCTGCTGGGGGCCGATGCCCCCACGGCCCAGGCCATCGCCTCCGAGGCCGACATCGACGTCGCCAATTACAACTGCCCCGGCCAGATCGTCCTTTCCGGGGCGAAGTCGGCGATCCCGAAGGCCCAGGAAGTGGCCAAGGCGAAGGGCGTCCGCCGAGCGCTGCCGCTGAACGTGGCGGGGGCGTATCACTCCCGATTGATGGCCTCCGCCGAGGCCGCGCTGGCCCCCGACCTGGCGAAGGCCGACATCCGCACGCCGCAGATGCCCGTCCCGGCCAATTTCAGCGGGAAACCGGCCACCGATCCGGTCGAGATCCGCTCCCTCCTGGCCCACCAGGTGACGGGCAGCGTCCGCTGGGAGGAGAGCATCCGCTATCTCCTGGCCTCGGGGATCACGCAATTCGTCGAATTCGGCCCCGGCGGCGTCCTCGCCGGGTTCCTGAAACGGATCGACGCCGACGCCACCTGCATTTCCATCGGCAACCTCGCCGACTTCAAGACCCACTCCCATGTCCTTAACTCCATTGCTTAATAAGAACGCCATCGTGACCGGGGCCAGCCGAGGCATCGGCAAGGCCATTGCGCTGAAACTCGCCGAGCAGGGCGCCAACGTGGCGTGCGTCGCCCGGTCGCTCGACTCCGTGAAGGAGACCGTCGCCGCCGTGGAGGCCCTGGGCCGCAAGGCGAAGGGCTTCGCCGTCGACGTCGCCGACTTCAAGTCGGTCGAGGCCGCCGGGAAGGAGATCGAGGAGCTCTTCGAGACCTTCGACATCCTCGTGAACAAC
>CAISZB010000125.1 GCA_903889845.1 uncultured Verrucomicrobium sp.
AATGGACAGATAGAGAATATCAAACTATAACCTATCCAAGCCCTCTCGGGCTAACATACGCAGTGGCTCGAATCGGTGAGTCTGGGCACCGACGGGGATGTCAACAGAGCTTTACGTGCTCTAACAATCAACTTCTATGACCATATTTATCTCGCGCATGCATTTCCCTGCTCTCATTGCGGTCCTTTTTCTTGCGTTAATTTTTGGCGCTAGGGCGGCGGAGAATCAGGTTCTCTGGCCGGGCAGGTTTACTCCGGCGCTTCGCGCCTCGGGAAAGGCGTTTCAGGTGAATGTGGTGAGCGACGCCATCGACATCGATTTTACCGGCATTACCAACAAGAATGCCAACGAGAAGGGGAAGGGGGGCGATTATATTCTTATCGATCTTGGACCGGCCTCGGCTTTGAGGGATTACCTGCCGGGCGGCTATCTTGAAGTCACGGTCAATCTTGACAAACCGATTCTGCGGGTCGCCTTCGAATTGGGCGATCCCTCCGATTTTTGGGGTACGCGAATTTTCCTCGAAGAGAATGCGCCGATGGATGCCGGAGGGCATCCGTATCGGTTCTACCTCGACAGTTATCCCGCCGACCGGGTTGCCTCAGGGAAGGATCACCTTTATCTAAACATTCGCGGCCCGGAAGATGAATCGGGTGGGACGGCGCACGCGCAGATCACTTCGGTCTCGCTCTCGCCGCAGACCGCCGATTGGGAGACGGAGAAGGCGAGAATTTATAAGGATCAGTTTCATCTCCTCTCGTTCGATAAGATCGAGCCGCTCTACTATTTCTCCCTCGACAAGGCAGTCGATTGGGCGCCGATCGCGTCCGACCCCTTCCTGCGCCGCTTCTCGCTCGACGGTTCGTGGGCTAAAACGTTTGTCGGAGAAAAGACCTGGGACTATAAATATCTGGCCACTGAGAATACGGCACAGACCGATTTCGCCGATGGCTCTTGGACGCAAACCGAGGTTCCGGAGAAGCCGGTTGTTGACCAGAAAGGCGGCTATTATTGGTACCGGCGCGAGATCGACGTGCCCGCCGATTTTCTTAAGGGACGGATTTATCTCCGCTGCGACGATCTCTCCGAGGACGGGCGGATCTACGTGAACGGAAAGCTGGCAGGAAGCCAGACTTCGGTGCTGGAGGAGTGGAATTGGATCGTTGGACATGGGAGCCGTTTGCCCGACATGAAGGGACACTCGACGAAAGAGATGATGATCTCTCATTACTTCAAGCGGTCGGGCATTCCGTTTCCCTTCGATATTCAAGACATTCCCGACAATGCCAAGCGCGCCTACCTTCCTATTTTTTCAGGGGAATACCAATGGCCCTATGCCTATGATGTCACCGGGCTCCTCAAACCGGGCCGGAACGTGATCGCGGTCCGGATTTACGGTAATCCGATGGGGAACTGGTGGATTTACAAGAATCGTGACGATCGGGCGGCGCACCATGTTTTTGGTCTCCTTGGCTCCATGTGCCTGGCGGCTACCCCTGATGTCGGCCTGCTGAGCCTGGACAGGGTTCCGCCGGAGAAAGTGGACCACGACGGAACTGCGGTACATGGTTTCGACTGCGTCATCTATGATCCGGTGGGATCGGCGGCCCAAGTCCGCTTTCTTTGCCAGGGCGCGCAAAAGGATGTCCCGGTGGTCGGGGGAAAGGTCCACGCCGAGTTCTCCCTGCCTGCCTGCTTTGCATCGTATGAGGCCAAGGCTGTTCTTCTGGATGGCAGCGGCACTACGCTCGACCAGCGGAAGATCACGTTTAATGGAGCGGTTGTCGACATTAAAGATCGTGTCCTGCGGGTCAACGGGGAGCCTTTTCAAGTTCGAGGCACCAATTTTGGAGGGCCCGAATGGGAAAAAGGGGGAAGGGGCCTGACACGGGAGGGGTATTCAGAGACGCTTCGCTTTTATCAGCAGGAAGGGATCAACGCCATCCGGTGCGAGAATCCTCAGCAATGGCAGATGGAGGAGGCATTCAAAGCGGGAATGATGATCCTGGCGAGTACGGACCCAGCCTCGTGCGATTACAGCATCATGGTGTTGGGAGACCTTCAGAATCCCGACTACCGTTTGCGGACCGATAGGCACCGGATACTGGCCTCCCTTATTGGAAACGCTCCAAACGTTCTCCTCTGGCAGGGAGCGAATGAGATTCATCACACCAGCGGCTATCAAGACAGGGAGGTGGTCCAGAAGCTTTTAGCAACAGTCCACGATGCTTTCCGCGAGCGGGATGCAGCGCATCGACCGGTGACCTTCTCCAATCTCGACACGGTGCGCCAAAATTGGTTTTTCTACGACGGTCAGGACATAGTGGGCTGGAATTCCTATTTCTCTCCCGAGTCGACGCAGACTGATGCCGAGGAAGTTTTCCGCGTTGCCGGCGACAAGCCGGTGATCTTTACCGAATGGGACACCAAAGAGGGAGATCGCGCGAAAAACGTAGCTTCTTGGGAAACCGCAATGCGGAAGAAATGGAAAATCATCTCGACAACACCCGGCTCAGCCGGGGGATTTCTTTTCCCGCATAATGGCGAGTACGGCGATGAACGGGGGCGCGACTTCATTCGAGACCTTTTTCTTCCGTTCTCGTTCACCAAGGGACCCGACGGGTGGAGTTTTTTGAATAAGACTACGGCGTCGATGCGCGAGGTCTCCCTCACTTTCCTCGCCGAGGGTGCCGATGTCCCGCAGACGCGCAGTATCGCGGAAATCAAAGCGGGAGAATCGTTAAACGTCGATCTTCCCGAGGCTTTCACTGGGACCGTCGAGATTCGTTACGACACCCACCACGGTCTCAAGCATTTCATCACGCAGCACTTTCCAAACCCGATTTCTCCGCCGATCCCGACTATAAACGGCGGTCTGAAAATGAACAGGTAAGCGTGGCGGTCTGAAAGTGAGACATCTTTTAGATGTTCAGTCCCGCCGAGGGGTGGTGTGAACGAAAAACCATTCCCATCCAGGTGAATGGAGACGCTATTACAATCAACATAGACACCTCCATGCTGAAGACTTCAACGTCTTTCTTTGAGTTGGCCGTGAATTAACCGACATTTATCCTATGTGCAGTTTGTTTTTGGTGTCGCCCATGGTTTCCAAGCGCTGGATTTTCCAATGTTTTCTGGGGCTGCTGCTGCACGTCCTTCTGCTGCTCTCCGTTGCCCGCCCTCAGGCTCCTGTAGATGAGTCTGTAGCTGAAGTATTCGATGCCCTCGATTTGAGCCGACCCGAGTTGTCTGCCGTCGCGGCGGCTTGGAGTCACAAAGACCTCGCGGTAGCGGTTCCCGCAATGGCCGATTATCTGCGGGTGCGGAAGAACGTCTGCTGGATCGAGACTGTTGACGGCAAACCGAAGCTTATCAATTATAGCAAGGCTGACGCCGAGGCGGCGGTGAGGGGACGGGTCCGTGGCGGGACTTCCCCCCTCTATTACAACTTCCCCGACGGGAATATCAATTGGCTTTTCAACGCGACGGAGCATGTCCCCGGTCACGCCCCGGACCTTGAATGGCAGTGGCAGCTAAACCGGATGGGGTTCTGGAACGATCTCGCCGGGGCCTATCAAGCGACGGGGGACGAGCGGTATGCCGCCGCCTTCGTGATGCAACTACGGTCCTGGATCGATCAGTGTCCTCTGCCGATGCAGGCGGCGGGCGGAGCGAACAATCCAGCGGCGTTCGGTTCCCCGTGGAGGACTCTGGAGGCGGGCATCCGGATGGAGATCTCCTGGCCCAATTGTTTTTTCCTCTTCCTCCATTCCCATTCCTTCGAGGAGGCCGACCTCGTCGCCATGCTTCGGTCTATCCTGCAACACGGGCGCTACCTGGCCCGCTTCCACGGCACGATGAACTGGTGGATCACGGAGTCGGCTGGACTCTACGACACTGGTGCCCTGTTCCCGGAGTTCCACGAGGCGGCTTCGTGGCGCGCTCAAGCGGTCCGGACGTTGACGGAGCAGATCGCCTTCCAGTACTTCCCCGACGGTGGGCAGCGCGAACTCTCCACTGGCTACCACAGTGTCACCCTGGCTGGAATCTCCCGAGCCTACCGCGTGGCTCAGCGGAACGGTCTGGAAAAGGAATTTCCGCCCGATTTTCTGAAACCAATGGAGAAGGCATACGCCTGGAACCTGCGGCTGATGACGCCCGACCGCAGTATGCCGAAGTTCAACGATTCCGGTTGGGGTTCCGCCTTGGACGCACTCAAGGAGGCCCTCGATTTCTTCCCCGCGCGGGACGACTTCCGTTGGATCGTCACCGGAGGGAAGGAGGGGGCGCCGCCCGGGGATATCTCCTGCTATTTGCCCTTTTCCGGCTACGCGGCGATGCGCTCGGGCTGGGACCGTGAGGCGAATTATCTTGCCTTCCGCGTCGGCCCGATCGGTGTCGGCCACATCCACCAGGACAAACTCGACGTCCAGCTTTGGCCCTACGGACGGGAAGTCCTGTGGGGGAGCGGCGGTGGCCAATACGAGAAGAGCAAGTGGCGGGACTGGTCCGTTTCGAGCTTCGCTGCGAACACGGTGATTATCGATGGACTGGGGCAGAACCGTCCCCACGACCCCGCCGAGGGGGGCTGGAAAGAAGTTGATGCCGATTGGCAAAGCACGCCCGTTTTCGATTTCGCCACCGGGATATACGATGAGGGCTACGGGCCGAAGCGGGACCATCCCGCCGTCCACCGACGCGACGTCCTTTTCCTGAAGCCCGATCTCTTCGTCGTTGCCGATCGCCTCGTGCCGAACGACGCCACCCCGCACACGTATCAGGCCCGTTGGAACCTGGCTACCCCTGCCACCCGGACCGATCCGGCGACCCGCGCCGTCGTCACCGTCGATGCGGGCAAGCCGAACCTCGCCGTCGTCCCCTTGCTCGGGGAAGGCCTCGACGTAAAGGCGGTCTCAGCGCAGGAGACGCCGGAGATCCTTGGTTGGATCGTTCAGCGGGGGGAGTCACCGCGGGTTCCTGCGACTACGGTTGTTCACGTACGTGCGGGTGTCGGGCAGCAGATTTTCCTGACGCTGCTCGTTCCCCTGGCGAAGGGGGTGGGCAATCCGGTTATTAAAGTCGAGCCGGTTCCTGGGCGAGCGGAGGCGGCGGAGGTCACCTTGGGCGATGGACGCTGTCTTCGGATCGCCTGCCTTGGCGAGAGGGGAATCACTGTGGCGGAGACCCTATTCAACGGCCAGCCTGGCCGCACCGCGCAGGGAGGGGGCTGAGATGGTTCGGACTTCCACGGCCGCTTGCGAGAGGAGTGCCTCAACCGGGAGTGATCCGGCCTGACGTCCTCCCCAAAAACTGGGCCAGGGAGCGTGAAAGAAATTGAGTTGGGGGTGGTCATCAAATAAGGAGGAACCGATGAGATGGGAAAGATACAGCGAAGAGCAAATCATCTACGCGTTGAGCCTCGACCCCGCGCTCCAATGCTTCGACGACACCGCCGCGATCCTCATGCACATCGACGTCCTCCTCTCCGTCGACTCCGCCCCGGTCCACCTCGCCGGGGGCCTGGGCCGGAAGACAGCGGTCCTCCTCCCCTTCAGCGCCGACTGGCGCTGGATGGACCGCCGGGTCGATTCTCCCTGGTATCCTACGGCCCGCCTCTGCCGCCAGCCCGCCCCGGGAGACTGGGCAGGGCTTGTCGCCCGGCTGAATGCGGAGATTTGAAACCCGCTACGGAAAAGGCCGGATTGTCCGAATATTAATTTTATTGTAAAAACAACTTTAACCGCAACTCGCCGGCCGGATCGGCGTCTTGCCTCCTGAAAATTCACCTTTCCCTGAAAATGACAACCCTCCCCCTGCTCCGTCGGACTCTGTTGGCTCTTGTTTTGGGAACCCTGGCCACCGGCCTTTCCCAAGCGCGAACCGGCACGGAAACCCCAGCCCGGTTTTCCGTCTTCGTCCCGGAATCGGCGGGCGGCGATGCGAACGATCCGGGCAACCTCGCCCACACCCGCCTGCGGGTCCTCGACACCGTGAAGGCGGCGGCGAACTCCGCCCCCACCGGCAACGTCCTTATCAACAGCCCCGCGATGCTCCGCAGCGTCTACAGCCTCCCCGCCACCGGCGGCTCCGGGGCCATCGCCATCGTCGATGCCTACCACGATCCGACGGCGCTCAACGACTTCAACGTCTTCGCCGCGCAATACGGCCTCACGAAGGAGACCTCGACCAACGCGACC
>CAISZB010000126.1 GCA_903889845.1 uncultured Verrucomicrobium sp.
CCGGTGATCATGTTCTTGACGTAGTCGGCGTGGCCGGGGCAGTCGACGTGCGCGTAGTGGCGCTTCTCGGTCTGGTACTCGACGTGGCAGGTGTTGATCGTGATGCCGCGCTCTTTTTCTTCGGGGGCGGCGTCGATCTGATCGTACGCGCGCTTTTCGGCAAAGCCCTTCTTGGCCAGCACGCTCGTGATGGCGGCGGTCAGGGTGGTCTTACCGTGGTCAACGTGGCCGATGGTGCCGACGTTGACGTGCGGCTTATTGCGTGTGAAGGCTTCTTTAGCCATGATACTCCTCGTATGTAGGTTGTGTCGCCTGTTGACCAGGCACTGCGTTGTTTCTTCTTCTTTTTTTCCTCCCGCTACCGCGGGAAAAACCGTTTCAAAATTTTCTCTAACTGACCGACAAAATCGTTTCCAAACCTTCCTTGCGGCACTCCCCCCGTCCTTTCCGGCCTCCTGCGAGCAAGAGACCCGGGCGGTGGAGCCCACAACCGGGCTTGAACCGGTGACCTCGTCCTTACCAAGGACGTGCTCTACCAACTGAGCTATGTGGGCGTTTGAATGTCCGCCCCGGACAGCCTGCCCTCTTTTCCCCGGCTTCCGCATCTCACCCCCTTTCGGTCCCGGCCCTTACCGCCCCCAAATCAAATAGGGACGGAAAAAGACGACGAGCCCGCCTCCACGATACCCAATGGCGCCTGGGGGCGCCGTCGCACATCATGGAATCAGGGGAGCTTAGGAGTTCAGCAAATCCACGGGGGGAGTCAACCAGATTTTCGCGCTTTTCTTAAAAAAGGGGGTGGGTTGGCATGGAAAGTGTGGGTAGCAGGGATTGTACCAGATTGGGGGGAGAAGGGCCTGGCGGCCCTTCGGGGCCGGGTAGAATCGCTTCGCTTCCCTGTACCGCTCCATGCCCACCGCGCGTTTGCAGTTAGATTCAGCGGAGGAGAACTCTCCTTGGGAGGTTGGCCCGTAGGGACGCGTCCGTCTCCCCCCGAACCTCCAACCCGTCTGGACATAAGACGCGTTCGGTGGCATCGTAGAGGTATGCAAATTCACATCAGCCCGCGGAACGTCAAGTTGACCGCGGCGCTTCACGGCTACGTCGCGGAGAAACTCGAAGGCCTGGAGCACCTCGCCGAGGGAATCATCGGCGCCCACGTGGCCATCTTCCACGACCAGTCGCGCGCGAATAAGCACGCCTTCGTCGTGAAGGTCCACCTCGCCGTCCCCGGTCCCGACCTCCATGCGGAGGATCACGGCCACGAGCTCTACCACGCCATCGACAGCGTCGTCGCCAAGCTCGACACCCAGCTTCGCAAGAAACACTCCGTCAAGACGAAGACCACCCGCGCCAAGGCCCGCAAGGCCAAGGTGAAACGCCTCACCGTAGGTGTTTGAATGAAGGAAGGACCGGGGCGATGAAAGCGACTCTTCCCCCGCCGCTCCTCCTCGCCTCGTCCTCGCCCCGGCGGCGGGAGATCCTGGAGTCCCTGGGCCTTGCCGTCCAGGTACTCCGGGAGATCCCTTTCCACGAACGCCCGGAGCGGGAGAACGTCGCCCTCTCCCCCTCGGAACTGGCCTGGTACAACGCCCTGGGCAAGGCCCTGGCCGCCGCGCGCCTCCATCCCGACCGGCCCCTCCTGGCCGCCGACACCATCGTCAGCTTCGGCGCGCGGGTCTTCGGCAAGCCCGCCGACCGGCAGGAGGCCGAGGCGACGCTCGCCTTCCTCTCGGGCAAGACCCACATCGTCCAGACGGCCTACGTCCTCGTCTTCCCCGCCCCCGTGGGGGAGCGCCCCCGCTTCACCGGGGACGTGGAGCGGACCGAGGTCACCTTCCGCCGCCTGACGCCGGAAATCATCGCCCGCTACCTCGACGCCGTCCCCGTCCACGACAAGGCCGGGAGCTACGCGATCCAGGAACGGGGAGACGAGCTGGTGACCTCCATCCGGGGTTCCTACTCGAACGTCGTCGGCCTGCCGATCGAGGCCGTCTCCCGGCTGCTGCGGCAGGCCGGGTATTATCGAGGGTCGATCCCGCGCCCGATGCCGAAGCCGGGTACCATCAGCCCTGCGGGCCTGGCCGGTCTATCGGGGCTGTCGGGATCAAACCTGGTTCTGCGCTAGGAAGCCGGACAAGGCCCGGCGGGACTTCCCCACCTCGTCGTCGAGGGAGGAGAGGAGGGCCGCCTCGGGCAGGGCATGCGTGGCGCGGACCGTCTTCTCGATCCGCTCCGCCGCCGCCGCCGCGCGCTGGGCGCTGACGTTCGCCGACGATCCCTTCAGGCGGTGGGCGGCCCGCTCCACCTGCTCCAGGTTCCCGGCGGCGGCGGCCTGATGGAGTGTCTCCAGATAACTCCCCGAATCGTCCATGAAAATCTTCACCAGCTCGACGAGGAGGGCCTGCTTGCCCCGCGCGCGTTTCAGGGCCTCGGGGAGGTCGAAGACGACCCTCTCCGACCCCTCTTCGGCAGGAGGATCAGAAGGGACGGGGAGAACCGCTACGATGTTGGCCGGCGGCTCCTGGACCTTCCCGGCACCCCGTCCCTCGATGGCGGCCAGGAGGGCCTCCGGGTCGAGGGGCTTCGGCAGGGCGGCGTCGATTCCCTTCCACCCAGTCCGCTCCTCGGCCGCGCCGCTCAGCAGGACGATGCGGAGGGGACGGATCCGCTTCCCCTCATCGACGCGGAGGGCCTGCGCGAGGTCTTCCCCGCCGAGGCCGGGCATCTGAAAATCGAGCACCGCCGCGTCGAAGACGACGCCCGTCCCCTCGTTCTCGCGGAACAGGGCGAGGGCCGACGTGCCGTCCCCCGCGGCCAGGACGCGATGACCGCGCCCTTCCAGGATCGAGGCGACGATCCGCCGGTCGATCCGGCTGTCGTCGGCGACCAGGACGGTGAGCGTTCCCGCCGGGGAGGCCGCAGGCGCTGAAGAAAGGGGGTAGGAAGAGGACGCGTTGGGAGACATCGGGACCCGCACTGTAGCACCCCCCGTCTCTTTCCGTGAGGGAGGAATTTTACTTAGAACCTGTGTGCGTGCTGCCGCGCAACGCCCGCGCTCGATCCCGAATCCACTTCATCGCCGGAGCCTCGAAATAGCGATAGACGAAAAAGGCGACCAGGAAAACCGTGCCGACGAAGAACAGGAAAAATGCGGGATGCCCCATCGGGATCTTTCTTCCCGCCAGGGAGAAACCCAGAACGAGGATCAACTGAATCGGGAATTGGGACAGATAACTCGCGTAGGTCAGGTTGCCCCCGACCTCGATCCACCTGGCCGAGGCGGCCCCGGGTTTGAAGTACTCGGTCAGGAAAAACAGGAGCACCGGGACGTAGGCGAGCAGGAAAAGGAGCCTGAAGGGGTTGTGCGCCCACAGCTTCAGAGCCACGACGGCGACGGGAGCCGCGACCAGGAAGGCGACGGCGAGGAACGCGAAGAGCCGCCGCCCCGCCTGGACCGCGGGCCATCGCCCGACGGACGCCGCGATGCCGCCCGCATAGAAGAAGGCGATGCAGAGGAAGATCGGCTCGACATTGTTCACATACTTCGCCACCCCGCAGACCGCGATCATCCCGGCGCTCAGGAGGAGGGAGGGCCCGAAAAGGCGGATGCCCACGAAGAAGAGAAAGTAGACCACCACCTCCAGCGAGATCGACCAGATGGGACCGTTGAAACCGTATCCGCTTCGGAGAAGCCAATTGCTGGCCATGGGAAGTTGCAGCAGAAAATGGGGCAGGTCGTTCTTCTGGTAGACGAGGAACCAGCCGTTCCTGAGGAAGCACGCGCCTTGCAGGGCGGCGACGAGAAGCAGGGTGGCCAGGTGAAGCGGATAGAGCCGCGAGAAGCGGAGGACGAGGAATTGCCAGGCCCCGACGCTCCCGTCCGCGATCCGGGTGCTGTATTTCCAGAAAAAGATATACCCGCTGATGCACCAGAACACCTCCACCCCGAGGTAGCCATACTCGTAGAACGGCCAAAGCAGGCGATAGAAAGGCTCGTAACTCCTGGAAAAGGATGGGGCCGCAAATTCCCCCACGAAGGCGAAGTGCTGGTAATGCCACAGCACCACGACAAGGGCCGCAAACAACCGCAGTACCTCCAGTCCGAGGAGCTTGTGCGTGGGGCGGGCCGGGCCGGAGGGAAGCGATGACATGGGAGTTTGAGCTGAAACCCTAGGGATTCAGGCCGAGGCCACGCAAGCCCCGACAGCTCCGTTTCGAACCCCTCACCAACGCGACACCGTCTCCCGCACGCGGCGGGCGGCCTCGACGACCTCGGCCTCCGTCGTCGCACGGCCCAGGGAGAAGCGGAGGGCGGCGCGGGCCTCGGCCTCGGGGACCCCCATCGCCAGGAGGACGTGGGAGGGCTTCACCGCACCGACCATGCAGGCCGACCCGCTCGACAGGGCCAACCCGGCGAGGTCGAGGGCGATGAGAAGATTCTCCCCGTCCATCCCCCCGGAGAAGGAGACGTTGAGCGTGTTGCCCAGCCGGGGCGCCCCCTCCCCGTTCCGCCGGATTCCGGGCAGGTCGCGCAGGGCGTGCCAAAGAGTTTCAGTCAGGGCCGCTTCCCGGCACGCCTCCGCTTCCCGCCCCCCGACCGCCAAGGCCAAGGCTTCCACAAGGCCGACGGCGGCGGCGACGTTCTCCGTCCCCGGCCGCCGCTGGTTCTCCTGCGTCCCCCCATGCAGCAGGGGTTGGAGCGCCTCCCCGAGGCGGACGTAGAGGAGTCCCGCCCCGGCGGGGCCGTAAAACTTATGCGCGGCCAGGGCCATCGTCGTCACCGGGAGTCCGGCCTCGGTCGGCAGCGGCTCCTTCCCGGCGCTCTGAACCGCGTCGACGTGGAAGGGGACACCGCGACGGGCGGCGATCTCCGCCAACTCGGCGACGGGGTGAAGAACGCCCGTCTCGTTGTTCGCCGACATCGCGGCGAGGAGGGCCGCCCCCGGCTCCAGCGCGGCGGCGACGGCGGCGGGATCGAGGCGGCCCGCGCCATCGACAGGCAGGAGGACGACCTCGAAACCGGCCTCGTCCCGCAGGGCGAGGCAGGTCTCCAGAACGGCATGATGCTCCGTCGCCGCAACCGCGATCCGGCGCGGCGCCCCCGCCGCAGCGCGCGCCAGGGCCAGACCGCGAAGGGCCAGATTGTTGCTCTCCGTCCCGCCCGAGGTGAAGACGATCTCCCCCGGCTTCACGCCCGGCCCCAGCAGGACGGCGGCCCGGTCCCGCGCCGTGTCGAGGGCGGCGCGGGCGCGGCGGCCCTCCGCGTGGATCGCCGAGGGGTTCCCCCCGCCGGAGAGCCACGGCTCCATCGCCGCCCGGACGCGCGGGTCGAGCGGCGTCGTCGCGTTGTGATCCAAATAAATGCGGGACGGGGCCATGGCCGCTTTCCCGATCAGATCTGCCAGTCCGGCCCGGCCTTTTGATCCTGGGTCTTCGCCCGGGAGCGGATCTGGACCTGCTGATCCTCCATCGTCACCGTGCAATCGGGCGGGACGGAGTTGAGCAGCCAGACGTTCCCCCCAACTACGGAGCGCGCCCCGATCACGGTGGTGCCGCCCAGGATCGTCGCCCCGGGATAGACCGTCACGCCGTCCTCCAGCGTCGGATGGCGCTTCTGCCCGTGGAGGCTCTGGCCGCCGTAGGTGGAGCGCGCCCCGAGGGTGACGCCGTGGTAGACCTTCACGTTGCGCCCGATTTCGCACGTCTCCCCGATGACGACGCCGGTGCC
>CAISZB010000127.1 GCA_903889845.1 uncultured Verrucomicrobium sp.
AGCTCGCGAGCCAGCAGTTTTCGCCCCGGGTGCTGCGCACATACGTCCGGACGCCCACGACCAAGCTCGCTCTCGGCACCTTCATCGCGACGTTCATCTATCCGCTCTTCAGCCTCGCCTACGTCTTCGTCCTGCGCCGCCGCTTCGCCGCGGCATGCGCGAGCGTCCTGGGGGTCGCCGCCCTCTGCACCCCCTTCTACGTGCCGAGTGAGCGCGCCTTGCCCACCCTCAACCTTGCCGCCTATTTTTCCACCTTCGCCATCGGTTCCCTGCTCGCCATCATGCCCCGACCGATCCTCCGCGCGTGGGGCAGCAAGACACTCCTCGTCGTCAGCGTCATCGTCCTGACCACCTCCATCCCCCTCATCGCGCGCCGCGTCTGGAAAATCGATTCCAACACCGTCCACACCCTCGGTCCCGTCTGGGCCCTCTTCTGGTCCACCCTCGTCGCCTATGGAATCCAGCGGCCCCACGTCCATCCCCTCCGCTGCTTCGTCCTTCTGGGACGGATCAGCTTCAGCGTCTACCTCCTCCACTATCCCATCCTGACCTTCTTGCTCCATCGCGAGGGCATCCCGCATGCCATCAAGGGAAGCCTGTGCCTCCTCCTCACCCTGCCCCTCGCCTGGCTCAGTTGGAAGTTCATCGAAGTCCCCGGCATGGAACTCGGGAAAAAGTGGGGCCGCCGCCTCACCCACCTTTCCTCCACCTAGAGCCTCCCGGCCATTGCCAATCACCCCTCCTCTCCATACAGTGCCCCATCAGCACCCCGTCATGACTTCCGCCCCCGCCCTGTCCGTCGTCATCCCCGCGCGCGAGGAGGCGGAGAACCTCCGCTGGCTCCTCCCCGCGCTCCACCAGGTCCTCTCCTCCCCCGCCCTCGGCATCGGGACGAACTACGAGATCGTCGTCATCGACGCCCACGAGAAACTCGACGACTCGGCCGAGGTCTGCGCCGCCCACGGGGCGATCCACCAATACGGCGAAGGGGCCTCCTCCTACGGCGGGGCGATCCAACAGGGCATCCGCGCCTCGCGCGGGGAACGCGTCGTCATCATGGACGCCGACGGCTCCCACAGCCCCGGCTTCATCGCGAAGTTCTGGGCCGACCGCGACGCCGCCGACCTCCTCATCGCCTCCCGCTACATCGAGGGCGGGGAGACCGACAACCCGGCCATCCTCATCTGGATGAGCCTGGCGATCAACGTCGTCTTCCGCTGGGCCCTGGGCCTCCGCGTCGCCGACGTCTCCAACAGCTTCCGCCTCTACCGCGGGGACGACCTTCGCGCCTTGAAGCTGACCTGCACCCACTTCGACACCGTCGAGGAGATCCTCGTGAAACTCTCCGTCCTCCACCCCGGCTACCGCATCCGGGAGATCCCCTTCCGCTTCGAGCAGCGGAAGGCCGGGGCGACGAAGCGCGACCTCCTCGCCTTCGCCTTCAGCTACGCCGCCACCCTCTGGCAACTCTGGAAACTGAAGCACGCGACGACCCGGGAACTTCGAAAGAAATAGCGCCGATGAAGGCTTTTCTTTCCGCGATCAGCCGCCTGGCGCACCGCCCCCTCCCCGTCTTCCTCCTCGTCGCCGCGGGCTGGATCGTCCTCGGCTTCCTCGGCTTCCCCCCGCCGATGGAGGACGACCTCGCCTACGGCGGCCCCGGCGTCCACCTCGCCCTCGGCCACGGCCTCTCCAATCCCTGGATGGGCCTCCTCGACCCCGTCGGGAACCGCTTCCTCTTCTACCCGCCCTTCTACTTCTACCTCCACGCCGCCTGGCTGAAGGTCTTCGGCATCTCCACCGGGACCATGATCGGCTTCCAGATCGCCTGCATCCTTGCGACGAGCGGCGTCCTCGCCCTCTTCCTTCGCCGCTGGGGCGCGGCGGCGTGGCTCCAGCTCCCCCTCGCCTTCCTCCAGATGGTCGCCCTCGCCTCCTGCGGCTTCCGCCCCGACGCCTGCGCCTTCGCCCTCTTCGCCCTCGGCGCGTGGTTCGAATTAGGCCTGGGGAAAACGTGGCGGGGGCCGGGGGCCTTCCTCCTCGTCGCCTCGGCCTTCGCCCTGCCGCTGACGGGAGTCTGGACCGCGGTCCTCTTCGCCTACCGCCTGCTGGAGCTGCGCCGCCAGCCCGCGCCGGTCAAGGAAGGGCTCCTCCTCCTCGCCCGCTTCGCCCTCGCGGGAGGCCTCTCCCTCCTCCTCTTCTACGCGGCCATCGGCGGGCGGGTCGCCGCCTTCCGGCACGACTTTGCCGCCTGCGGCGGGGACCACCTCTTCTACGTCGTCGGCTACTACCTCCACAACTGGCAGAGCGCCACCCTCCTCATCCGCTGCGTCGCCCTGCCCGGCCTCCTCCTCGGCGTCGGCGCGGTCTTCCTGTTCGGGGAATTGGGGAAAGGGACCGATCCCGCCCGGCGCACCGCCCTCTGGAGCGGTACCATCGCGGCGCTCCTCTTCCTCGGCGTCGACCTCCTTTTCGTCGCCTCCTCCGCCTCCGTCATCCGCTCCTTCTGCCTGAGCTGCGCGATGGGAACCGCCGTCCTGGCCTGGCTCGGCTGGCATCGGCGGCGGTCCTTCGCCTTCCTCTGGATCGCGCCCGCCCTCCTGGCCGCCGTCCTCTTCTCCGGCGTCTACAGCCGCGCCTTCCTCGGCTGGGCCCTGGCGGAGCGGCCCGATCCGGCCCGGATCGCCGCGCTGAAAGCCGAGGCCGCCGACCTGGTCCCGAAGGCCGACCGCCTCCTGATCGACTCCGACGCCGCCCGCCTCATCTACGATTACCGGCTCCCGCCGCAGACGAAGGACGTGAACTGGATCGCCTGGCCCCACGTCGGCTGGAGGATGACCGAGTTGCCTCCTGGAAGTTTCACTGTGGCGATCCTCTCCTCCGTCGATTCGGTCTACATCGACACGCACGAATACAGCCCCCTCTACCTTCACCCCCACCCCGTCCACTTCCTGGGCCACGAGGTCCCCCACACGGCGGCGAATCGCAACCGCCTCTTCCTCCTCCAAAACCCGCCCCCGCCGACGACGCCGCAGGAGTAAGTTTCCTACGCTCGCCCCGCCAACTCGCGGTAGAGCGCCTCGTAGCGGTCGAGCATGACCTCCTCGGAGAAATCGCGCAGCGCCCGCTCGCGCCCCGCCTCGGCCAAAGCTCGGGACTTCCCCTCTTCCGCAAGGGCCCGGCGCAGGAGGTCGCCCAGCGCCTCGCCGGAGAGGGCCTCGGCCAGCCAGCCGTCGCGGCCCGGTTCGATCTGCTCCGTCACCCCCTGCGTCGGCGTGGAGACGACGCAGCACTGGGCGGCCATCGCCTCCAGGATCACGCAGGGGAAGTTCTCCGCCTCGGAGGCGAAGAGGAAGAAGTCGGCCGCCTCGTAATAGCGCGCCAACACGTCGTTCGCCGCGTAACCGGCGTCGAGGCAATCGAGTTCGGGCGGCAGTTGCCGCCGCGCCCAATCCGAATGCCCCCCGACCAGGATCACCTGCACCCCCTCCGGGGAAATCCGGTGCAGGGCCTCCCGCACCATCGGGAACCCCTTCGATGCCATCGGATAGTGCCGGTTCACCACCAGGATGACCTTCGCCTCGGGGCGGAGCCCCAGGGAACGCCGAAAGGCCGCGTCCCGCTTCCGCTCCCAGGAAACCGGCGCGGGATCGACCCGGATGCCATTGGTGATCCGCCGTACCGGCCAGTCCCGCCCGATCCGGCTCCGCCGGATCAGCGCCTCGGAATGGCCCGACGTCGCCACGATGGAGACGGGCATCCCGGCCAACCGCTCCCGCTTCCGCTGCAATTGCATCGCCGTGTCGTCGACGCCGTTCATCGGCCACTCCCCGACGAGCGGACAGTCGCCGCACTCCGAGAGGAACCGCTCGCAACCCTTCGGATGCTCGCAGCCGCCCGTGATCGCCCAGTGGCCGTGCAGGGTCCAGCAGACCGGCTTCCGCGCGGCCAGATAGGCCAGGCTCTCGATCGAGGCGTAGTTGTCGTGGAAGCTGTGGACATGGAAGACGTCGACGGGAGCCTCCGCCAGCTTGCGGAAATTCCGGTCGGTCCAGGCGCGGCGCGGGGCCAGCCTGCCGACCTGCTCCCGCCAGCGGGAATGGTCGAGCCAGCTCAGGACGCGGGGATAGAGCGGCGTCACCCCCGCATTCCAGGGATAATCCTTCCCCATCCCGACGAAGAGCCGGGAGCGATGCCCCCGGCGCGTCATCCCGGAATGGAGCTGCCGCACCACCGCCTCGACCCCGCCGAGCTGGTAGTGGTTGTTGATATAGCCGATGCGGAGAGGACGGGGCATGGGGGAGGTCCTGAAAAAAATCCGACTCACTCGTTACGGCACGCTTCGAGGAGGTCCCGCAGGCTCCTCTCGATGGAATATTCCGGCTCCCAGCCGGTCCGTTCCCGCAGCTTCCGGTTGTCGCCCGTCTGGGCGAGGATCGGCACGGCCTCCGCTTCCTCCGCCCGGATCGCCACCGGGGCCGAGGAGGAAAACGACGTTAGAAGCGTGGCAATTTCCCCGATCGTGCGGGAGCGGCCCGAGCAGACATGGTAAGCCTCGCCCGCCTCCCCCTTCTCCATCAGCAGCCCCAGCGCCCGCGCCACGTCGCGCACATCGCAGAAATCGCGGGACGGGCGGAGCGTCCGGAGGACGACCTCGGGCGGGCGTCCCCCCCGCTCGATCCCGACGATCTGGCGGGCGATCTGCCCCGCCACGAAGGAGGCGGGCTCCCCCGGCCCCGTCACGTTGAAGATCCGCGCCCGCACCACGGCGAGGCCCCGATGCCGGGCGTAGGCGGCGGCCAGGTCGTCCTGCACCGCCTTCGTCACGGCATAGAGCGTCGGGGGGGCCAGAGGCGTCCCCTCGTCGATCGGCCTCGCTCCATCGACGGGTTGCCCGTAGATCCCCGACGATCCCGAGACCACGATCCGGCACCGGGGGCAGACCTCCCCGACGGCCTCGAAGAGCTCCGCCGTCGCCCGGCAATTCAACGCATAATAGTCGCCCGCGTTTTCGACGCCGTTCTTCCCGGACATGGGCATCGCCCCGGCAAGGTGGAACAGGGCACCGGGCCGGACGCATCCCAGCACCCGGCGGAAGACGGCCCCGTCCCGGATGTCGCCCACGTGCTCCTCGACCCCCCGCACCCCCCGCGCGTGGCGCGCCAAGCCATGAACCCGGCCACCGCCGCCTGCGGCCAATGCCCACGCGGCCACGTGCCGTCCCAGGAATCCGGTGTGGCCCGTGATGAGGATGGGAGCGGTCGGATTCAAGAATCCCTCGTATCCCAGAGGATCCATCAGGATCCCGGCAAAAGTTTGGCCTCCAGGGCCTCGAAGTCGGCCGCCGCCTTCTCGTAATCGTCGGGGCGCCCGATATCGAGCCAGTAGCCCTCGTGGGGATAGCAGACGATCTTCTCCCCGCCGCGATGGAGCTTGAGCATCAGGTCGGGCAGGTCGAGGCGCTCGTTCTCCGGGATGTGCTTCAGCACCCAGGGCTCGAAGACATAGATGCCCATGCTGACGCGATAGTGGTAGGTCGGCTTCTCGATGTAGTCGGAGAGAAGGAAGTCGTCCCCGAACTCGACCACGCCGAGGTCGATCTTCACGTCGCGCCGGTAGGTGGCGACGGTGCAGGCCGCCCCGTGCGCCACATGGTGGCGGACCAACTCCCCATAATCGAGCGATGTCAGAATGTCCCCATTCATCACCAGGAACCGATCGTCGAGGCCCTTCACCAACCGGATCGGCCCCGCCGTGCCGAGCGGTTTCTCCTCCAGGGAATAACCGATCTTGATCCCATACTGGGACCCATCGCCGAAGTACGCCTGGATCAGCGAGGCCAGGTGACCGACGGCCAGCGTGACCTCCGTCACCCCGGCCGCCTTGAGCTGCCGGATGACAATGTCGAGCACCGGCTTCTCCCCCAGCGGCATGAGGGGCTTGGGGAAAATCGTGGTGTAGGGGCGCAGCCGCGTACCCTTGCCGCCCGCGAGGACGACCGCTTTCATTGGGCAACCTTCATATCGTGTATTTTTCGGGATCGAAGAGCTCGGGATGCGCCCGCACCCAGGCGATCGTTTGGAGCAGGCCTTCGTCGAGAGTCATCCGGGGTTCCCACCCCATTTTTTCCTTGGCCCGCCGGTTGCTGGAAAGCAGGCGGCGGACCTCGCTGCGGCTGGGACGGAACCGGGCCGGATCGTGGACCACCTGCGCGGAGGAGCCGCACAGCCGCAGGATGCGCCCGGCCAGATCCCCGACGCTGATCTCCCTCCCGCACCCGAGGTTGAGGACCAGCCCCTCCACGCCCTCGGCCTCCCCGGCGGCGAGGAATCCGGCCACAGTGTCGGTGACGTAGGTGAAATCGCGGGTCGGCGTCAGGTCGCCGAGGCGGATGTCGCGGCCCGCCAGGGCCTGGCAGATCACCGTCGGGATCACCGCCCGGGCCGACTGGCGCGGGCCGAAGGTGTTGAAAGGGCGGACGGTGACCACGGGCAATTCAAAGGCGCAGTGGAAGCTCTCCGCCAGCTTGTCGGCGGCCGCCTTGCTCGCCGCATAGGGGGACTGGGTCTGGAGCGGGTGGTCCTCGGTGATCGGCACCTGCAACGCCGACCCGTAGACCTCGCTGGTCGAGGTATGGACCAGACGCCGCACCCCGGCCTCCCGGCATGCCATGAGGACGTTCAACGTCCCCTGCACGTTGGCGGAGACGACCTCCTGCGGATGGACATAGGAGTAGGGGATCGGGATGATCGCGCCGAGGTGGAAGACGTGGGAGACTCCCTTCACCGCCTGCCCCACGGCATAGGGATCGCGCAGGTCGCCGAAGATGACCTCCACCTTGGCCAGGGCCTCCGGGGCCAGGTAGCGCAACGACCCGATATCGGAGCGCCCGTTATAGCGGACGAAGGCTTTCACCTTGGCCCCCTCGGCCACCAGCCGCTCCGTCAAATGGCTGCCGATGAAACCGCCGGCCCCCGTCACCAGGGTCGTTTTCCCGTTCCAAGACATCGTGAATGCGTTTTCGAAATTAAGCCTTAAGTCGCGACTCCGCCCGCCGTCGCCGGGCGAAGACGGAAAATCTTACTCAGGGAGACCCAGGCCGCCAACTCATATCCGCACCCGCGCAGATAACGGACGATTTCCGTCTCGGGCGCGAGGTCGCGGTCCTCGATCACGATCCACTTCGGCGACTGCGCCGCCCAGTCGATCGTCTTGACGATTTCCAGGTCCATCCCCTCGCAGTCGACCGTCAGGAGGTCGATCCCCGGCACGCCGGGCGGCAAATGGCGGGCGAAGACCTCCGCCAGGGGAACCATCTCCAGCCGCCGCCTCTCCCGCAACGCGATCCCCTGCTCCTGGTAGGAGCGGGCGAGCGCGGCGTCGCAGGTGTTGTAAGTCGAGGCGGCGAAGCTGTAATACTCGGCCTCCCCGGCGGGGCCGATCAACAGGTTCAGATTGATGTCGCGAGGGCGGTGCCGCCGGAACAGCTCGATCGCCTCCGGGTTCGGCTCGATGTTGATCCCGCGCCACCCGGCCCGATAGAAGGCGTGGGTGTTCGAAAGATAAAGAGGATGATTCGCCCCGACATCGACGTAGAAGCCCTCGAAACCGGGAGGCGGGTCGATCAGGTTCTGCAACACCGCGTCCTCGCCGAACTGACCGAAGTAGAAGCGGATATAGCCCCAATCGAAGCGATCCGTCCTGAACTGGCGGCGATTGAGCAGACTGAGCAATCGGGAACGCAGGCCGGGCATACCGAGGGGTAAAGTAGGCGAGAACGAGGGGGAGTCGATCTTTAGTTGGCCAGCCGCCGCGCCAGTCCGGCCCGCCAGCGCCGCAACCGGCGCCGCACCGGGCCCGGGGGATGGGTCACCTCCCGCAGCCAGCCGCGGGCCTCGCGCAGCAGGGCCTCCTTCCCCGGGCCGTGGTACTCCCGGGTCACGTAATCGATGAACCACCGGTGGTGAGCCTCGAAGGCATGCCCCCCCTTCTCGGTCTGGAGGGCGCAGGTGGAGCCGGGCCACTGACGGTACCAGACCAGAGGCTCGGGATTGTAGGCCACGGGATAGTGAAGGCCGACGAAAGCGAAGAGGAACTGATCCTCCGTGCTCCCCTCGTTCGCCGTGCCGATCAGCGCCCCCGCCTCGACGACGATCTTGCGGGCCACCATGATGCCCGAATTGCCGGGAGTCCGGATCAGCCCCTGCTTGAAGGCGTGAAAGAGCCATCCGGGCGCCTCGTGAAGGCCGGAAGGGGGGGCGGTTTGCACGAAGCCCCGGAGCGCTTCCCGGGAATCCTGCCACCAATAATACATCGGGCAGTAAAGCATTCCGTCCCGCTCCCCGAGCAGAGCCCGATACATGGAGTACTGGCGCTCCAGAAAGCGGGGATGCCAGATGTCGTCTGAATCGAGCAGGGCCAGCAGCGGTGCCTTCGCCTCCCGGGCGCCCCAGACCCGCGACGAGTAGATGCCCAGCGTGCCCGGGCCGGGATGTACCAGCACCCGGATCTGACCGCCGCTCTCCCGCTCATACTGCCGGGCCAATTCCGTGCTGCCGTCGGTCGAGCCTCCGTCGACCAGCACCAATTCCCAATCCGTAAAACTCTGCGAGCGGACCGAGGCGACCGCCTCGGGCAGGTAACGGAGCGAGTTGAGAAACTGGATGACGACGCTGATTTTCATAATACAGGAAAGGGGCCGAAAGCCGGGATTATCGGACAGAGGTCCGGCACGGTCCATCCGCAAATCGATCCGCCCAGGCATTCAAAGCAGGCGCCCCAATTCGGCAAGAAACTCCTTTTCCGTCCATTCGTAGACGAAGAACCGCGGCAGCAGGAAAGGATCGACCCCCGCCCGCACATAGCCGCCCGTCGCCGCGAACCCCAGCGTGAACCCGGCCTCCCGGGCGATCCCCGGCGCCGCCCCCCCGATCGAGGCGCCATCCCCGTAGGGATAGGCGATCATGCCCACCGCCCGGCCCAGGAGGCCCTCCAGATCCCGCTTGCTCCCCTCGATCTCCCGCCGCTGCGCCTCCGGCGCGAGCGAGGCGAGGCGAGGGTGGGTCGCCGTATGGGCGCCGACAGTGAAAGAAGGCGTCGCCGCCAAAGTCGCCACCTCTCCGGCCGACATCGTCCTCCGCTCCGGACGGACCTCCCTGCCAACCCCGGCCCAGGCCGCCAACGCGTCGAGGCAGGCCGTCTGCCCCTCCCTCGGCAAGCCTTTCAGCACCCGGGCCAGCCGCAGAAAGAGGGATCGGCGGGACGAGTTGAGGGTGCGGGGGAAAACGGCTCCCTCCCGGGGAAGCACCTCGGCGGGAGGACACGCCTCCTCCGCATCCCAGCGGAACGGTTCCGGGAGTTCCGGCCCCGGCCCCAGCTCAAGCTCCAGACGCCGGGGCAGGGAAGGCGAGGCGAGGACAATCCGCTCCAGGTCGTCCCACCAGAATTCCTCGCGGTTCTCGATCATCCCCGAAGTGATGAAAAAAGCGGCGGGCACGCCGTGCCGGGCCAGGATCGGCGCCGCCTCCAGCAGGTTATCGGCATAGCCGTCGTCGAAGGTCACCGCGACCGCCCGCGGCGGCAGCGGCCGGTTCGCGAGGAGGGCCTCGGTGATCTCGTAGAGGGAGACCGGACGGAAGCGTTTCCGCAAGACCGCCATCTGCGCATCGAACGTCGCCGGGGTCACGGCCAGGCGGTAGGGGTCCCCCCCGGGGGGCAGCGTCGTCACCCGGTGATAGGCCAGGATCACCGCATGCCCCAACAACCGGTGCCACAGGGCCTTGCCAAAGTCGGGGACGACAGGCCGGAGACGGTCGCGCCAGCTCATGCCCCTCTCGCCAGGCCCGACAAGAGATCCGCCCCGACTCCCTTAGCCCACCCTTGCCTCGTCATACCTTGTCTTTGCCCCGACGACTCCGCCGGGTGCGCTCCTCCCGCACCGCGGGATCGGCGTCGTCCCCGGCCTCCTCCTTCGGGCGGTAATATTCGTAATAGCGGTAGTAGTAATAGTAATCGGGCAGCAGCGCGTTGACCGAGTTGAGGACCAGGCCCAGCACATTGACCTGCCGATGGTAGAGCTGGTCGAGGGCGTTCCGCGCCGCGCGGGCCGAGGTCATGCTGGCGCGGAGCACGAAGATCGTACCGTCGATCTTCGGCGCGAGACTCGTCGCGTCGTCGGCCGCCATGACGGGGGAGGTGTCGAAGATGATATAATCGTACTCGTTGTACATCTCCCGGAGCAGGACATCGGTGACCGGCGAAAGGAAGAGCTCCGCGCCCTGGGAAGTGTACTTGCCGCTCGGCAGCACGGAGAGGTTCTTGTGCTTCGAGGGGCAGACCGCCTTCCTCCAGTCGAGCCCGTGGAGCAGGACGTCGGTGAAGCCGACCTGGGACTCGATGTCCAGAAGCCGGTTGAGACCGCCGCGGCGCAAGTCGGCGTCAACGATCAGCACGCGGCAGTCGAGCATCGCCAGCGTGATCGCGAAGTTCGTCGCCACCGTCGTCTTTCCTTCGTCCGGGCTCGCGCTGGTGAAGAGGAGCGTCTTCGGCCTCGCCCCGTCGACCTCCATGAACATGAGGGCGGAACGCAGGTTGCGGAACGACTCGCTGTAGGTGTGCCGGTCGTCGCCCGGCTGGATGAGGCGGCGATTGGAACGGTCGCCGAGGGAGACCTCGAACGGCATCTGGCCCAGGATCCGCTCGGAGAAATAATCGCGCAACTCGGTCGTCGAGTTGATCCGGTCGTCGAAGCGATCGATGATGAAGAGGACCAGCGCCCCGACGACGAAGCCGCCCAGACCCGCCGCGAAAATCCGGACAACATACTGCTCCTTGACCGAGGACGCGGGCGAGGGGGGCTCCATGACCGTGAAGCGCTGCTCGTCGAGGCGGCGGTTGAGGTCGATCGTCTGGACGCGCTGGAGCAGGCTTTCGTAGAGGCTCTGGTCCATCCCCCGCTTGCTTTTGATGCGCTCGAATTCGGCCAACTTCGCGCCGAGGGCGATCGCCTTCGGCTCGTATTCCTTCACCATCGTCTCCAGGTGCTGAATCTCCAGGGCGAGGGTCTCGCGGCGGATGTTCGCCTCCGCGATGTTCTGCTCCTTCGAGATCTCGATGGAGCGCTTCAGGTTGTCGATCTGCGCCGCCAACTCGACCCGCTTCGGATGGGCGGGCTTGAGGAACTGCTCCTCCTCCTTCATCTGCTGCTGCAGCTCGTCGATCCGCTCCTGCGCCTTCTGCTGGGCCTTGAAGAACTCGGTCGTCGCGGCGGCCAGGCGCATCCGGCTCTCCTGCTGGCTGGGCGTCGCCCCTCCGGCGAGCAACGGCACCCCCTGCAGATCGCCCTGCTTCTCCGTCAACTTCACCAGGAGGTCATACTCGTTCCTGCGGTCGATGAGCTGATTATTGATCTGCGCCAAGTGGTTTCCCAGGCTGCTCCCCTGCTCCTGGAGAAAGACGATGTTGTTCGCCTTCTGGAAGCCGAGGACCTCGTCCTCGTCCGATTGCAGCGTCGCCTCGGCCTTGCTCAACTCGTCGGTGATGTCCCGGATCGCCTTCTCCTTGTCGTCGACCTTGATGTCGTGCTGGAGGGCGATATAGGCATCGATCGCCGCCTGGAGATAGTCCTGGGCGAACTGGGGATCGGAACTCACCGACCGGATCACCAGGATCGGCGTCGACCCCTGGGGATGGACATCGAGCTTCACGTCCGACTCGACGAAGGCCGGGTTCCTCGCCTTGAGCGCATTGATCGCCGAATTATAGACCTTCTGGCTGTTCATCAGCGCCATCTGGGTCTCCATGTATCCGCCGACCTCGGTCGTGCTGATGCTGGTCTCGGGCAGGTTGATCTTCGAATTGATCATCAACCGCGCCGTCGAGGCATAGACGGGGGACTCGTGGGCGATGCGATAGGCCTGAATCGCGACACCCGCCGTGACGCAGAAAAGAAGGATCCACCAGAACTTCCGCACCAACAGCTTGTACCGGTGAAGCCGGGACATGAAGGTCCCCGGCATCCGGTTCCCCGCCTGCGAGGCGGCCGCCGTCATCGACGCAGAGCCCATGCCGGGGAGACCTGGCGGCGGTACCGGCGCGGAGGGGTGAAGGGGCTCCATGTGCGGGATTCGTGGATGCTTAGAAATTGAAGACCTTCTGCGTCACAATGATATGATCGTTGGCCTGCAGGGGGACATCGAGATCGTCCCGCCCTTTCTCGAGAATTTCAAGGACGTCGACGTAAATTTCCTTCCGGTCCGTGCTCCCCTCCTTCTGGCGGAGGATGCGCACCTTGTGCCGGTCGGCGAAGGGGGCGAAGCCGCCCGCGGCGAGGATCGCCCGGCTCACCATCAACGGATCGGCATTGGGCGGAGGCAGGATCTGCTCCCCGGGGGAATTGACCAGACCGTAAATCAGGACCCGGGCCCGCTTCGCGTCGGGCAGGACGGGGATCGTCACGACGTCCTGGGCCTGGAGGAAGATGTCGGCGGGACCGTTGGGCTGGTCGAGGACGTCACTCAGGTCGAGGGTGATCGTCTTTTCCTGGTCGTCGATCTCCTTGCGCAGGATCGTCACCCGGCTCTTGTCGGCCGAGTCGGTCAGCCCGCCCGCATTCAGGATGGCACGGCTGATCCGGGTCCCCGACTTCGGCGTGATGCTCTGCTGGCCCGGATTGTGGATCTGGCCATAGATGTAGAAGGCGCCGCGGCTCTGGGCGATGTCGTCGATCAGGACGATCGGCGTCGCCCGGAAATAGAGGTCCTTCTCAAGCGTCACCTTCAGGCTGAGCGCCAGCTGGCGCGGCGTCTTCCCGTAGATATTCACCCGGCCCAGGTAGGGGATATCGACCTCCCCGAGCTCATTCACCGTCAGCCGCTTCGGCGGGTCGCGGTCCTCCAGCACCTGATAGGTGAACTGGTCCCCCGGCCCGAGGCCCGTCTTGTCCTCCAGTGCGTCGAGCATGGCTCTCGCCTGGGCGTCGGCCGGCAGCGGCACCCGCGTCAGCGTCCCGTCGGCGGAAGCCGTCGGAACCGCCGTCAGGCTGAGGGGCGTCGAGGGATCGCGCAGCGCCCCGAAATTCAACCGCCCGGAAGGCAGCGCCGGCTTGTTGTAGGACGGCAAGGGCAGGAGGGAAAGCGGCGGCTGAAGGGAGGTGGAGGCCGAAGACGAAGGCGAGGAGGGAGCCGTCGCCGAAGCCCCCGATGCCGAGGCGGACGAGGGAGCCGTCGCCCCGTCGGACGGCGTCGCCGCCCCTGCGGGATGCCCCAACCCCAGCATGCCCAAGCCGGCCAGGGCCACCAAGAGGAGCCCGGCCCAACCCCTCCCCATGCCCCTGCTCCGCTCAAAACGCATAATCGACGCTCAAGACCAACTGATTCTGCCGATAGTCGTTGGTCGGAATATCGGAATCCTTCCACGTATAGCGGTAGGCCGCCGACCCCGAGAGCCGCTGCCCGAAGGCGTGGGAAACCCCGAACCCGAGCCCGTAACGGTCGAGCGTCTCCCCGCCTCCCGCACCCACGGTATGGGCATTCTGGTAGAAGAAATCGGTCCCCACCGACCAGTTCGCCAGGAGCTGGTAACTGGGACGGAAGGAAACCGTCGTCGAGTCGAGCAGGTCGCTCGACACCCCCGTCGACGTATTCCGGACCACGCCGATCGAATAGGAGAGATCCCGGTTGAGCTTGTGCTGGAACGAGGTGCCGAAGTAGAGCGTGGCATTCGGATTGGGCTCCTTATCGAACAGATATTGCGTGGCGCCGATCGAAGCCTGGAACATCATGAACTCGGAGATCCGGTGACTGATGAACGGCCCGACGGAGACATCCCAAAAATTATCCCGGGAGGCGTCCGAATACATCGTCCGGTTCAGCGTCCCCTGAAGGCCGACGCTGGTCGCCTCCGTCAGATTGGCGGTCCCCGCCAGGGAAAAATTGTGACTCGAATTGTCGATATTGCTGAAGGACGACTGCGGGTGAATCGAGACGCCGTACCCGTATCCGGCATTGAGCGTCACCGCTCCCAGCTTCCAGGCAGCGTTCGTCCCGATCGCGTTCGTAAATTCCTCGAAGGCGTTCACCCCCTGGACGTCGGCCACCTGAATCGGGTTCGACTGAAAACCGAAATTATCGAAGATCGTGATCACCACATCCTCCCCGACCAGGATACTGAACCCCACGCTCGATCCGGGAGAAAGATTCAGCGTCGAGAGCGGGGAATAGGACCCGCCGTGCTCCAGCCAATAGGTGTAGCTGAAACCGAGGTCGAGGGTGATCGCGTTCGTCGTGATCCCGTTGACGACGGTCAGGGGGATCTTCAGGTTCAGCCCCGCCTCGGGCGTCATGCCGAAGTCGGCAACCCGGTCGGTCTTGGTCAGATTCAGGTTGTCGTTGAACTCGCCCCGCAACCCCGCGCTGACACGGACCAGGGTCGGCCCCGCCTTGATGTTGTAGTATTCGGAATCGGGAGGCCGGGCCACCCGCAGGGGCGGGAGCGTCGTCCGAAAATTCGGCTGAGTCCCCGTCACCGTGGGGAGGGAGGAGCGCATCTTCGGCCCCGCCGCCGATGCCGACGACGACGCGGAAGCCGAACTCGACGCCGTCGTCGCGGCCCCCGACGCCTGCTGGGCGCCGGTAGGCGGGGTATCCGTATCGGTGATCACCAACGGCCCCTTTCCTTCCAGCCGGGTCTGGTCGGACATCGAATCCATCAGGGAAAGATCGGAAGCCCCTCCCCCGGGGATGATATTGTCGACCGGGGAGGCCCCAGCCCTGGGCGTATTGGGGGCAATGGGCGCAGACGACGTGTTTTTCTTCGCCAAGGCCGAGCTGCCGCTCGATGCGGACGACGACGCATCGTAGGCGGAGGCCATCGAGTCGGTCCGCTTCGGCTTCGGCGGCGACGTCGGTTGCTGTTTCTTGGCCGAAGTATCGTCCGACGAAGAGGCCGCCGCCGAACTGCCGTCGCTGCGCAGCGGCACCGCCGGCGCCGACTTCATCATCGAGGGCGTCACCGCCGTGTAATCGGCATCGGCGGGCACCAGGCTCGTGCGCGGGATCAGGATCTGGGGCGCGGGAAGGCGATCGGTCAGCGAGGCATCCTGCGCCCGAAGCGGCGCCAAAAACCCACAGGCCCCCAAAAGGAAAACGCCGACGAAGAAGCCCCCCGCCAACGCCTGGCGACAGGGCCCCCAAGAGAAGAACGGAAGTTGGGTCGGAGGGCGGCGCACAACAAAAAGAGGGGGATTTTACAGTGGATAGTGTAAGAAATAAGTTCCCTGTCAATGACTTAAACCAGATTTTGAAGTAATCCCACTCCTTTAGGACTTTTAAGAGCTTTAAGGACTTTGCGGCGAAACCGTTCGCGTGGTATTCGTCGGCAGGTTCAAGAGCTGCGACAGCGCATCCGCGCCTTGGAACAGGTCGTAAGATTCGTAGTAGGAGGGAGGCGCCACCTCCGTCGCCCGCGCCACCACCTCCGTATCGGGAGCCGAAGCGGGCGCCGCCGCGGCGTTGTCCGCCGCTTCCGCCACGGTGATATTGCCGCTGCTGTCGGCGGAAGCCGAAGTGGCTGCCGCCGAGGCATCGGAGCCCCCGGCCAGCGACGCGGGAGGCGCGGCAAACGAACCACCCGACGTGGAGGAGGCCAGGGGCCCCGCCCCCGTCGCCGCTCCGGCCCCCGAGGCCGCCGAGGAGGAAGCCGCGCCGGAGGTCGTCCCGTTCGCCGTCGTCGTCGTCGCTTGCTTGCCTGGAGTGGTTTGCGTCGTCGTCGTTGTCGTTTGAGTCGTCTTGGTAGTCTGGGTCTGCGCCGTCGCCGTCTGGGCCTGAGCCCCGGCGGCTCCCGGCGCGGCGGAAGAGGAGGGATTGGTCACCCCCTCGTTGGCGGCGAGCACCGCCACGCTCTTGCCCTGGTAGGCGTAGTCGAGGTCCTGGACCTGATACTGGCCGCTCACCCCGACGCTGACGACCGTGATCGGCGTGTCGGAAGCCGCCCCGGGAAGCGGGGTGATCCGGACCCGGACCCCGTCGAGGGACTGCCCGTTGAAATTCAGCTTCGCCTCGGAAAGGCCCCCCTTCGTCGTCGTCGTCGCCAGCACCTCGCCCTCGTCCTGCGGGGTGGGAACCACGCCGCCGGGGACGAAGACCTGATCGATGTTGTTCCGCAACGGCCCCGCCGAGGCCCCGACGGTGCTCTGGTCCCACGCCTTCTGGATGACGAAGGGCTTCACGGAGAGCCCCTCGCCCCCCCCGCCGACGACGCCGCCGACGCTGACGACCTCACCCGGATGGAGCGTGTAGCGTTCCCCCGTGGTGACGGAGGAGACCTGGACGCCGTCGGTGCGGCTCGTCTCCAGGAGGCTAATGCTGCTGCCGCCGTTGATCTTCACATCCGCGATCACCGTCGTACCGAGGATCGTCGCGATCGACGTCGGCGTGATGAGGCGGCCGCCGCCGCCCGGGGCGTAGACCTGCCAGAGCACGGTCCCGCGAAGGACGCTCACCTCGGCCCCGTTCGCCGTGCCGATGCGGAGCGTCACGTTGCTGTTGGGGCCGACGCGGAGGAGCGACTTCCCGTCGATGTCGAGCTCGGCCGAGGAATTGAAGCCGGTGCGGAGGACCCGCCCGGGAAGGAGGACGTCCCCCGGCTTCACCGTCGTCTGCCCGCTGCCGTCGAAGGAAACCATCTCGACGACGCCGCTGGCCGTCTTCACCGTCGCGATGCCGGAGGAAGGCGGCGGCGGCGGCGGGGCGCTCGACTTGATCAACTCGACGCGGCAGGGCGGCCCGGCCAGGACGATCGAGGCGTCGGAGACCTTCCGCTTGTTCTTGAAATCGAGGTCGAGCGTCGGCGAGGGGTCGGCGGCGTTGAACGTGTAGCTCCCGCCGAGGGAATCGGAAATCATCTGGTTCGGATCGGCCCCCTTCGATCCCGAGCTGACGCGGGAGATCCGGGTGCCGGAGGCCATGTTCGCCATGTCGACCGCCACTTCCTTCGTCGGCGGGAGGGAGGGAGTACCGCCCGGCGCGTGGACCGACCCCGGCGCGGCGGAACCGCCCGAAGCCGCGGCGGGCGAGGGACCGTCCGACGCGACATGGACCGCGAAGTCGAGAGCCGAGGCCAGGCCATAGACCCCGAGGCGGGCGACCCGTCCGGGCCGGACGATCCGGAACTCGATCTGGATGAAGCGGGCCATCTGGGGCTGGAAGACCGCGTAATTGACCATGCTCGGCCCGGCCAGCGCGCTCTCCTCCTTCGTCGGAGGCGTCGCCTGGAGCATCGGATCGGCGACGCCGATGAGGACATTGAACGTCCCCGTCGCCTCCATGTTGACGAAGGAGACGCGGTTCACCGGCAGCGGCTTCGCCAGCGTGATCGTGAAGCTATGGAAACCCGGCGCCAGTTCGAGGCCGTCGAAACTCTCCGAAAGGAGGGAGGAAATGTCGAGCGTCCCCGCCGTCGTCGCGGGGGGAGGAAACCCGTTGATCGTCCGCAGCCCCGCCGTCTGATTCACCCGGATCCGGGCGCCGAGGAGCTGCTGCGCCAGGTTCTTCGGATAGAGATGCCCCTGGGCGATCTGGTTGCGCGGAGGAACCTGGGCCGCCTGCTGCGCGGTCTGCGGGACCTGCATCGGGGGCGGCACCGACTGGGCCTGGAGCGAGAGCGGGCCGGAGAAGCCCACCGCGATTCCCGCCAGAATAAGCCGCAACGCCACCTCCCATCCGGGACGCATCCTGCCGCCTTCGATTCCCTTGTCGCTCATAGCGCGCATTTATTACGTTTTTTGCGTATTTTTAAGCCGATCCCGTTGCCGCAGACTTTCCCGGAAAGAGTGCGCAAGTCCTTTTCACTTGGCAAGCCCCATCCTCCCCTCCTTCTTTTCGGCATTTTAAGGAGGAAAATGAAGGGGAATGATGGGGGGGGCGCGACTGCCTGCGCGATAGCGCAAAGTACC
>CAISZB010000128.1 GCA_903889845.1 uncultured Verrucomicrobium sp.
AGAGTCTGCCTGGAAGCGGAGAAGTACCCGAGAATGCGGCAGAAGGACCACCGCATGTCCGAAGAGTTCGAGAAGATTGACGAGGCCATTGCCATGTCGGCGATGTACATCGCCAACCGGCAGGTGTGACGTTGGCGACGAAGGTGGCGATCCTCAACGCGAATTACGTCGCCCGCCGGTTGGAAAAGCATTTCCCCGTCCTCTACCGGGGCCACGGGAACCTCGTCGCCCACGAGTGCATCGTCGACCTCCGCCAGTGGAAGAAGGCGGGCGTCGAGGTCGAGGACGTCGCGAAGCGGTTGATCGATTACGGCTTCCACGCCCCGACGATGTCGTTCCCCGTCCCCGGCACTCTCATGATCGAGCCGACGGAGAGCGAATCGAAGGAGGAACTGGACCGCTTCTGCGACGCGATGCTCGCGATCCATGGGGAGATCGAGGCCGTCGCCTCCGGTCAGTCCGACCCGAAGAACAACGCCCTGAAGAACGCGCCCCACACCGCCGAGGTCGTCTGTGCCGACGCCTGGGACCGGCCCTATTCCCGCGAGCAGGCCGCCTTCCCGCTGCCGTGGCTGCGGGCGCGGAAGTTCTGGCCCCCGGTGGGCCGCGTCGACAACGTCTACGGCGACCGGAACCTCGTCTGCTCCTGCCTCCCGATGGAGGAGTACACTTAAAATCTATGAACCCTCTCCGCCGTTCCGACGCGGGAATCCTGGCACTGGCCGGGCGTTCCGGGGCGGCGGAGATTTTCGCGGAACGGGGTTTGCCGCTGCCGGGCGGAGAGCGGAATCCGAAGGAGAGCCGGGGCCTCCCGATCCCGGAGCAGACCTTCCGCCGCCGCCTGGCGCAGTATGCCTCGGCGGTCTCCCCGGCGGAGGACCTCATTTCCTTCCTCGGTGCGGGCTTCGGTCCCTGCTTCGTCCCGGCTTCCCTGGCCGGCGCCATGGAGGCGGCGGCGATTGCCGCCCGTCGTGACCCGCGTGCGTGGGGCGGGCGGTATGCCGCCCACCTTGCCTCCCTGACCGGGATGAAGGAGGTCCTGCCCGCCGTGTTGACGGCGCAGGAGGCGGCCTCGACCCTCGTCCGCCTCATCGCGGAGGCGCGGCCCGGGCGGAAGGAGGTCATCCTGGCGGGGACGCTCCCGCTGACGTTCGACAAGCCGCTGCGCCGGAGCCTGGAACGCTTCGGCTTCCGTTACCGCACCCTGGGCTGGGAGGACGGCGTCGTCTCCCTCACGGAACTCCTCGCCCGCTTTTCCTCCGATCCCGCCTCGGTCGCCGCCGTCCTCGTCGCCTCGCCGAACGCCCTCGGCTGCGTCGAGCCGATGAGCGAGGTCGGCCAGATCGTCCACCAGCAGGGGGCGCTCTTCGTCGCCCTGGCCGATCCCCTCAGCCTCGCCCTCCTGCGGACGCCGGGGGAGGTGGCGGCGAATGTCTGCTGCGGTTCGCTCCATTCCCTCGGCCTGTCGCGGCGGGGCATGGGCGATCCGTGGTTCTTCTCGGTCGGCGAGCATCAGCGGGATCACCTGGAAAGCTTGGCTTCGGCCCAAACCGGCGGAGGCGCGATGGGTGAGGTCGTCGCCTTCCTGGAAGGACTCGGCGGGGAGGGGTTGGCGTCTCTGGCGGGGCTCCGGCTCCGGCACGCGCGGTTCCTCCATTCGGCCCTCTCCCAGATCGCCGGGTTCCAGCCCGCGTTCCCGGCCTCGGTCCCGTTCTTCGACGAGTTCGTCTTCCGCACGCCGCTGCCTGCGGAGGAGATCGTCGCGGAGTTGGAGGAGCAGGGGATCGGCGCGGGGCTGCCGGTTCGGTTGCCCGACTTCGGCACCGCGAAGGGGAACGGCCTCCTCCTCTCCGTCACGGAGCGGCGGACGCTGCGCGAGATGGAATATTTCCTCAAGGCCCTCAAGCAGATCCGCGACCGGAACGCCGGGCGCATCCTGGGGGCCGACTTATGAAGAAGGCGGGTGTTCCCATCTTTTCCCAAGCGCTGAAGGAGGTGCCGGCCTCCCTCGCGGCCTTTTTCGCCGACACGCCGTTCCAGCCTCCTTTCGGGGGGGGCGGGGGCGGAGGCGGAGGCGGAGGCGAGACTCTGGAAGGCTTGCTTCCTCCGGCCTACCGCCGTGTCCGGCCTCTCGAATTTCCGGCCACCCCGACAGGGAAGGGCGAGTCGGCCCAAGGGAAGAAGGCCGGAGCCTTGTCGGGGGCGGCGGCCTCGCCCTTCCGCCAGATCCTCCTCGATCCCGCCGTCTCGCCGCTCCTCCGTCTCCATCCCTTCCAGGCCGAGGGGGGGAGGGAAGGGGAGCGGGAAGGGGAGCGGGAGTGGCTCGACGCCTGCCGGGAACTGTTGCGGGAGCGGCTCGGCTACGGGACGCTCGGCTCCCCTGTGGCCTCCCTCGACGGGGCGCTGGAGCAGGCCGAGGGCTTGCTCCGCTCCTGGATTCGGGAAAAGCACCTGGCCGGGGACGAGGACGGCAGCCTCGTCTTCATCGCGACGGAAGAGGAGATTGCTTCCGGGGCCGTGCCGCCGTCGGCCTCGCCGGTCGCGCTGTCCAAGGGCCGTGCGCTTTCGTTCCTTCCCGACCGGCTTTACCTTTTCACCCCCGCGGCGATCGAGACGGAGGCGTGCGGGAAGAAGAAGGGAGCCCGGGGCTTGGGGGAAGGGCCGGGGCCGGTCGCGGCTCTCGTCACGGCGATCCATCAGGCCGGGTCGCTGGCGGGGTTGGCTTCGGTCGATGTCCGGTGGCTCGGGGCCGGATTCCATCCGGCGCGGATGGGGTTCGACCTCGCCTTTTTCGATTTCGCGTTCCTTCTGGAAGGGGAAGGCGAGTGGCATCTCCCGGTCTTCGACCGGAGCTTCGCCCCGTGGCTCTCCCCCGACGCCGACGAGGAGTGGACGAGCCGTCCCGATCTCCTCGTCCGGGTCGAGGCCGGGTTGCGGTTGATGGGGGAGGAGGGCCTCGCCGCCGCCGCGACGGCCGCGGCGATCCGGGCCGACGCCTGCCGCCGTCTGTTGGCGAAGGCGGAAGTCGCCTGTGCCGGGAGCCTCCTGGAAGTCGTCGTGTCGGAGCATCGGAAGGGACGCGTCCGCTTCTCGGGGATCGAGACGGCGGAGGAGATCGAGGCCCTGGTCCGGGACCTGACCCGGGAGCACGTCTGATTCCGATGAAAAAAGTGAAGGCTGAATCGGTGGAGCAGGTCGCCCCGGGGTTGTTGTTCTGGACCGCGTACGATCCCTCCTGCAAGGCCAATCTGGCCTCGGTGGCGTGGCGCGGTGCATCCGGCTGGGTCTTCGTCGATCCGATCGAGGCCGAGGCCGAGGCGCTCGCCGAAGCGATGGCGGGGGCGCCCGCCTCGGCGATCCTCCTCACGAACGGGAACCACGCCCGCGCCGCCGAGGTCTATCGCCGCCGTTTCGGCGTTCCCGTCCACGCTCATCCCGAAGCGGTCGGGGAATTGGGGATTGAGGTCGATCATCCCTTTGTCGCAGGAGAGGAGATCGGAGGGGTTCTGCCGATGCCGATTCCCGGCGGCGGTCCGGGGGAGACGGCCCTTTACACGCCGGAGGAGGGAGGATGCCTTTTCCTCGGCGATGCGGTCATCAACATGGAGGAAACGGGCCTCGCCCTGCTGCCGAAGAAGTATTGCCGCAGCGAGAAGGAAAACCGCGCCTCGCTAAAACAATTGCTCCGGCTCGATTTCTCCCTTATCACCTTTGCCCATGGTACTCCTCTCCGGGTTCAGGCAAAAGAGCGGCTTCGGCTCCTTCTCGATACGTAACCTCGCGCTGTTTTCCTCGCTCCTTGCCGCCCTCGGTCTGGGTGCGGTGTCCGCCCTGGCCCAGACGCAGACTCAGCCCGCCCCGCTGCAGACCGATCTCCAGATTCCGGCCCCGGGGCCGATGAAGTCGACCGACCTGGGGCCCGCGATCCCCTCCGCGTCGCAGCCCCCCAACGTCAATGTCCAGTCGCGGAATCCCTATTTCACCGCCCGGCAGCCGAACCCGGTCCCGCCGCCGCCGGAGATCGCCGCCGCCATGGACGCCTTCTTCAAGGGGCTGATGCGGAACGACGTAAAGAAGAGCTTCAACGGGCTCCTGACGGGAAGTCGCCTCGCGGCGCAGCAGGACAGCGTCGATTACTACACCGACAAGATCGGCCAGGCGATCACGCTCTACGGGAAGGTGAACGAGTACGAGATTTACGACACCCACGTGATCGGCTCCGGGCGGCTGGTCGAGGTGAGCTACCTCAGCTACCTCGCGGTGAACCCGCTCAAGTGGCGCTTCGTTTTCTACCGGCCCGTCACGGAGAAGAACTGGGCGCTGATCAAGCTGAGCATCAGTGACTCGATCGACGACCTGACGCAGTAGAACCGACCGCGGCACAAAAAAAGAGGCGCATTGCTGCGCCTCTTTTTTTGTTTCTTGGGTCGAACTTAAGGAACGATGAAGATCTTGCCGGTGTAGGGGCACTTGACCTGGGTGCCGGAGGGGAAGCCCTGGACGTCGACGAGGCCGGCGTGTTCCGCGTAGGGGCTGCGGACGTAGCCCTTCTTGCCGGGGACGGGGATGCCCTGCGGGTACTTCGAGGTCGAGGCGGCCGAGGAGGAGGCGGTGGAGCTGTTCGGCGTCCACGGCTTGTAGGTGGAACTGTCGCCGGAGCTGCTGGCGGAGGAGGAGGTGGCGTCGGCCTGGGCGTTGCCCGGCTGGGGCTGGCCGGAGGTCGCGGGGGTCGTGCCTTGGTCCTGATACTGGACGTTGGTCTTGTCGTCGCCGCAGGCGGCGAGGAAGAGGGAAGGAGCCGCGAGGGCGAGAGCGATGAGCGTGGTTTTCTTCATGGCGGATAGGGTCTTTGGATTAGAGCAACATTCGGGGGGGGCATCAATCCCGGAATTCGGAAGGGTTTTCAGGGGTCGCGAAGAGGATGGGGACCCCTTCGGGGCAGGGACTGCCGTCGCGATAGCGACAAAGAGATAAAGGGGCCAACTGACTGGCAGGGCCGGGAGGCAACA
>CAISZB010000129.1 GCA_903889845.1 uncultured Verrucomicrobium sp.
CCTGCTTCAGCGGCAGATCGACGTTCACGCTTCCCGAAATCACCCCCGTCGTCACGTTCACCGTCCCCCCCTGGGAACCGCCCATGACGTACCGGGGCGTCATCCCGTAGAAAGTGGCGGAGGAAAGGCTGGAAGAGAGCCCCAGTTCGACGAGGAGATTCTTCAGCGCCACCGTCGCCGGGTGGCCGGGATAGCGTTGGTATTCCCCATGCACCGGTTGCGATTGGGCCAGGGCGACTTCCGTCGGGGAAGTGAACCGGGGCACGTCCCAAAACGTCTTATTGGCCACGTCGCTGTAATCAGTCGTGCTGCCGCTGGTCACCGCCACGCCGTCGCCGCCCGCCGTATTGACGTTCACCTTGCACGTCTCGTCGTCGGTCCAGAACGCGATCCGACCCACGATCGGATTGGCCGCCGTCGCCCCGGTCACCGCCACGGTGTTCCCCGTCCCCGTCGGCGCGACGAGGGTACCGTCCTGCAACACGTAGAGCCACGACGCCGGCATCGGCACCGGCTGGGTGGCGGTCGTCGGCGCGTTGGTCAACCCATAGCCGCGCAACGTCGTGGGCGGCGGGGCCAGGATGGGATAGACTCCGTTGGCCGGTTCGTTCAAATCGGTGTAGAGCGCGGACTGGGTGCTCCACTTCTTGAGGCCCGCCAGCTCGCTCGTCAGATCGCTCGTCAAGGCGCTCTGCCCCTTGTCGACCATCTGGGAGGAGGAGTAGAGCTTGTAGGCGCTCGACAGGCTGCCGCTGGTGCTGTTGAAGGTGCGGATCATCCCCGGCTGGCTGGCCCAGGCCGTGCCCGTCTCCGTCGTCGCCGCCCGGATCTGGGACATCACGATGTTCACGGCGGTGTCGGAGAGCATCCGCGTGGTGTTGTTGTCGGCGTAGGCCTTGGAAGAGCGCAGCTCGGTCTTGATGCTGACCATGAAGGCCACGACCAGGATGGAGAGAAAGATCAGGCTCCCCAGGACGAGGAGGAGGGCGCTGCCGCGCAGAGCCCGCGCGGAGGAGGCGGAGAGAGGGGGTTTCATGGGACGACTCAGGGGCTCCATTTCGCGCCCCGGATGGGGACGTCGGCCTGGAAGACGCGGTAGTTGAGTTTCTTGTCGTTCAGGGCCGCCGTGACGGTGGCCAGATCGGCGGTGAGGTTGGCCGGGGTCTGAAAAACCTGATCGTAGCTGAAACCGAGGTCGGGCGGCTGCGTGGAGGTGCCCTGCATGTGCATCGCGGAACGCTCGTCCAGGGCGACGAAGACGATCCGCAGCAGGGGCGGCAACTGGTGCATGCTCGCGGGCTGGGTGCCGGAACTCCACGTCTGGACGGGGGTGGCGTTGCCGGGCACGGTGTCGTATTCGTAGGTGGAAGTGAGGGAGGAGGAAAATTGGGGTACGACCGGATCGCTCGCCAGGCGGGGGCAAACGACGAAGGCGACGATGTTTTCGGCCAGCAGCCGCACATACGTCGAGGCCGAAGCGGAGGCGATCGGCGTGGTGAACCACGTGTGATCGACCGGGGAATAGAAGGAGGCCTTTTCCGTCGGCTGCACCAGTTCCATCAGCCGGTAACGCCACCGGGGGGCCCCCGTCGCGAAGAGGGGCCGGGAAGCTTTGTCATTATAGAATTCGAGATAAAACCCGACGACGTTCAAGAGGCCCTCCGCCTGCGAATAGCCGCTGTTCTGGCTGTAATCGAGCGGGGCCTGGAAGAAGAGGGAATGGGTCACCTGCGCCCGGGGCTGCGTCACCAGATGCTTCCCGCAGACGAATTCGAGGTCGGAACACCGCCCGTAGACATTCGGCACGAAGCTCGAAGAACTGAACTGCGGCACATTGTTCGTGGAACGCCGAACCCGGGTGGCGTCGTAATAATCGTAGTAGGTGTTCAGCGTGGCATTGGCCGCAGTCTGGGAAACGGTGTCGAGCGCGGCGCGGACCGCCTGGAAGGCCTCGATCTTCGCCGCCGAATATTGAAGCGTCCGGCTGGCCTGCGTGGTCAAA
>CAISZB010000130.1 GCA_903889845.1 uncultured Verrucomicrobium sp.
CGCCGAAGCCGACGCCGACGACATGGACACCCTCCTCACCCTCCTCGGCACGGCGGGCGTCGCCTTCGTCATGGGCGTGCCGGGGGCCGACGACATCATGCTCAACTACCAGAGCACCTCCTTCCACGACGCCCTCTACCTCCGCCGCGTCCTCGGTCTGCGTCGTGCGCCGGAGTTCGAGGCATGGCTGGTACGGATGGAGATCGCCGACGCCGACGGGAACCTCCGCCCCCTGGCCGACCGCCAACCCCTCCTGCAACACGCCCGCACGCTCCTTGCCCCATGACGAACGAACGCGCCCTGAATCCCTCCGATCCCTGGGACGGCCTGCGCCGGTTCACCCAGGCCCGGATCGCCCTGGGCCGGACGGGGGAGAGCCAGACGACGGAGGCGGTCCTCGCCTTCGGCCTCGCCCATGCCCAGGCGCGGGACGCCGTCCACCTCCCGCTCGACGCCGAGGCCCTGGCCACCCGCCTCGGCGAGGCCGGGTTCCCCCGCCCTCCGCGCCCGCAGCCGCGCCGCCGACCGCCGGGAATACCTCGTCCGCCCCGATCGGGGCCGCCGCCTCACGCCGGAGAGCCGGGCGGAACTGGAACACGCCGCCGCCCCGTTTCGGACGGCCCCGCCCGACGTCCTCTTCGTCGTCGCCGACGGGCTTTCCGCCTTCGCCCCCTCGCTCCACGCCGTCCCCCTGCTGACGGAGCTGCGCCCCCGGTTGGAGGGGTGGAAGATCGGCCCCGTCGTCGTGGCGCTTCAGTCCCGCGTCGCCCTGGGGGACGAGATCGGGGAAATTTTCAACGCCGGGATCGTCGTCATGCTGATCGGGGAGCGGCCCGGCCTCAGTTCCCCGGACAGCCTCGGCCTCTACCTCACCCACCACCCGAAAGTGGGCCGGACCGACGCGGAGCGGAACTGCCTCTCCAACGTCCGCCCCGGTGGCCTCGACTCCGCAACGGCGGCGTACAAGCTCCATCGCCTGTTGGAGGACGCGCGGCGGCTGCAGCTCTCGGGCGTCGAGCTCAAGGATGAGAGCGATGGGCCGGGCGCGGCCCTTCGGGACCGGGCATTGCCTTCCGACCCTGCCAGTCAGTTTCTCCTTTAGGTGGATTGCGCTATCGCGCGGGCAGTCTCCATCCGCGTCCCCCTACCACCCCAGTACATACCCGAACATCAACGGCGCGACGATCGACGCATCGGACTCGATGATGTACTTCGGCGTGTCGATGCCCAGCTTGCCCCAGGTGATCTTCTCGTTCGGCACGGCGCCGGAGTAGGAGCCGTAGCTCGTCGTCGAGTCGCTGATCTGGCAAAAGTAGCCCCAGAGGGGGACGTGGTCCCGCTGCAAGTCCTGGTGGAGCATCGGGACGACGCAGATGGGGAAGTCCCCCGCGATGCCGCCGCCGATCTGGAAGAAGCCGATCGACTGCTTTTCCGAGGTCTTCGTGTACCAGTCGGCCAGGTACATCATGTACTCGATGCCGGTCCGGACGGTGTGGACGTTCTTCACGTCGCCGGTGATGACGTGCCCGGCGAACATGTTGCCGAGGGTCGAGTCCTCCCAGCCGGGGACGATCATCGGGATTTTCTTCTGCGCGGCGGCGAGGAGCCAGCTGTTCTTCGGGTCGATCTGGTAATACTGCTCCAGCGCGCCGGAAAGGAGGATCTTCCAGAAGAACTCGTGCGGGAAGTAGTGTTCCCCGGCCTGGTCGGCCTTCACCCACTCCGCCAGGATCGCGCCCTCGATCCGGCGCATCGCTTCCATCTCCGGGATGCAGGTGTCGGTGACGCGGTTCATGTGCTTTTCGAGGAGGGCCTGCTCGTCGGCGGGGGTGAGGTCGCGGTAGTGGGGGACGCGGATGTAATGGTCGTGGGCGACGAGGTTGAAGACGTCCTCTTCCAGGTTCGCGCCGGTGCAGCAGATGGCCTGCACCTTGTCCTGCCGGATCATCTCCGCCAGGGAGAGGCCTAGTTCCGCCGTGCTCATCGCCCCGGCCAGGGTCATGAACATGACGCCCCCGTCGGCCAGGTGCTTGTTGTAACCGATGGCGGCGTCCCGCAGCGCGGCGGCGTTGAAGTGGCGGTAGTGGTGGTCGATGAAAGCGGTGATGGGCTGGGCGGACATAATCCTCAGAGTGATACGAGCCGGGAAGCCGCTTGGCAAGCGCAGGACGGTTACAATCGGGAGGCAGGGAAAAGGTTGCGAGTTGACTTCGGGAGGAAAAGGGACGTACTTTACGGGTTCCTTTCGAAACTTCAGGAACGCGACCGCCGCCCCCCGAGCCGGGGTGGGACGGGGCGGAACAAACAGGTTTCAAGGAGGTTGTTCCCATGAATAAGACATCTCATCGTCCGGCGGCGTACGCCGCGTGCGCTCTTGCGCTTCTCGTTTGCCTGGCCCCGCCGCTGCGGGCCGTTCCGACCGCGGCGGGTGGCTATTCGGGCAAGGGGCGTCCAACGGCGGCCCTCCCCCATTCGGGCGCCCGCGGCTCCCGGTCGGAAGACCTCGACCTCGATGCCTCGGAGCGGACGATCATCGCCTCCTGGTATGGACGGGAGAATCAGGGCGGTCCCACGGCCAGCGGGGAACGCTTCAACATGTACCATTACACCGCCGCCCACCGCTCCCTCCCCTTCGGCACGATCCTCTCCGTCCGCAACCCGACGAACGACGAGAGCGTCCGCGTGACGGTGACCGACCGCGGCCCCTTCGTCCGGGGGCGCGACCTCGACCTCTCCTACGCTGCGGCGCGGGACCTGGGCATCCTCAATTCGGGCGTTTCCCGCCTCGTCGTCGCCGAGGTCGGCTTCGACGACCACTTTGCGAAGGAAAAACGGGAGTAGTGTGGGTGCAGCCCTTCGGGGCCGGGTACAATCGCTTCGCTTCCCTGTACAGGTGGAGGCCACCCGCACGTTTGAACGAATGGAGGGCGTGCCGCCCTCCAAGCCTCCCGGCTCTGATACTGCGCGGGGAGAAGAACGTGGCCCTATATGTTATGCTCCTGAGCGGTGGCGACCCCCGCTGGATCTAACCTCCTTGGGAGGAATCACGATGGGAAGAAGTTGATTCAACGTGATTTGATATTAATTCCCCGCCGACGCCTCCGGCACCGAGGCGGCGGGAACTTCTTCCTTCGCCTTTGTCGTCGGTTCCTCAGCCGCTGGAGTCTGCGCCGCCTTGGCCGTCTGCGCCTCCAGTGCCTGCCGGTATTGGAGGAGCTGTTTCTGGTAGTCGAAGGCGACCTGCTTCCCGTAGGGGCAGTTCTTCCCCGTCTCGAATTCCTTTTCCGCGAAGGCCAGGTTCTCCTCGCCGCCCTGCCGCCAGAAATGGAGGCCCAGGTAGGCGTGATAAAAGCCGTTGTAGGGCCGCCGCGCGATCGCCTTCGAATAGGCGATGTAGGCCTCCGCGTAGCGGTTCATCCCGTCGTAGGCCAGCCCCAGGCGGACCAGGAGGCCGTCGTCGTACGGATTGAGTTCGATCGCGCGGAGGTAGGACTCGATCGCCTTCTGGCTCATCTCCGCCTTCGCCTGCGGTTCGTCGAGGTGGAGCGCCTCGGCCCGCTCGTAATCGGCCAGGAGGGCCTGGGTCTCCCACGATTGCGGGTCGGCGCGCAGCGATTCGGAGAGGGACGACTCGGCGACCGGATAGACCTCGTCCCCCTCCGTGACCTCGACGCGGTGGAAGGGGTAATAGCCTTTCGCCGTCCGGGTGACCTGGGCGACGAAGAAGTAGGCCAGCAGCGCCCCCACCGCCGCCGCGATCCGCGCCGCCCGGATCATCGCCCGCCCTTCCAGGATGGGCGCCGCCCCCCGGCCGTTGGCCCGCAGCGCGAGGCCCGCGATGGTCAGTCCCGCGAAGGCGCAGACGGGGATGTGGAAGTTGAAATCGACGGCCTCGTGGAGCGTCAGCGCCGTCCAGGAGGCGAGGCCCGCCCCCAGCAGCGCCCGGCCCGCCCACCGCCCGCCGCGGCCATTCTCCCCCTCCTCCTTGGCCTCCTCCCTCCCCTTCGCCCGGCGCACCCGCAGCCAGAGGCCCGCGGTGACCGCGACGACGAACCCGAAGGCGAGGAGGAAGCCGACGAAGCCGTAGTCGCACCACGTGTTGAGGTAATCGTTGTGGGTGAAGATCGCCAGCGTGTCGTACTTCGCGTCCTGGTAGCGGGGGTGGAGGAAGGCGAAGGCGCCCGGACCGGCGCCGAGCCAGAAGTAATCGCCGATGATCCGCCAGGCGTCGCGGGCCAGGACGATGCGGACATACCCGTCCAGGGCCGGATTGCCGCCGAAGGTCGCCACGTGGTCGGCGATCTCCGCCAGGCGCCCCTGCACGTCGGGGGAGAACGCCGCCCAGACGCCCGCCGTGAGGACCACCCCGCCGACCGCCGCCGCCGCGCTCTTCCACGCGATCTTCCCGCTGTGGGCGCAGAAGACGGCCAGGGCGGAGAAGCCGAAGAAGAACCCGATCCAGCTCCCGCGCGAGAGGGAGAACGCGACCCCGAAGGACATCGTCACCGCCGCCAGGAGGAGCAGGAGGCGGAGCCCCATCCGCCCCGGCATGAAGAGCGCCAGGGCCAGGGCGGAGAACGCCCCCATGTAGAGGAACGCCCCGTAATGGTTCGGGCACCCGAAGGAGCCGAGGAACCGGGGCCAGTAATGGATGTTCAGCGATTCCCCCCACACGCGGAAGGAAGGATTGAACGAGTACCAGATGGAGAAGAGCGCCTCCGCGAAGGCGATCGCGACGATGCCACCCAGCACGAGGAGGCCGTGGGAGGAGCGGGCCATCCCGTAGCGCGCCGTCCAGAAGCAGACGGCGCCGGAGAGGATCGTCAGCCACTCGATCCGGGCCGCGTACTCGACCGGCGCCGTGGCGTAACGGATACCGGCGTAGACGAGGAAGAGGAACGCGAAGCCGTCGATCACGTCGGGCCGCAGCAGCCGCCCCACCCCGATCCCCGGCCCCGCCGCCAGCCGCCCCACCTGCAGCAGCAGCAGCCCCGCCAGCAGCCCGAACATCGGCAGCAGGATCCACGTCCGCGCCCCGCCCAGCACCGTCACCCCGACGGCGAAGAGGAGCATGAGGAGGGCCGCCCCCGCGATCGATCCCGGCGCGAGCCGGGCCGCGCGGGGCTTGGCGAAAGGGGAGACGACGACGTCAGGCTCCATAGGAGACGATCATGTTAGGGACGATTCCCCAAAGGAAACAAGGAGAGTCGGCAGCCGCGGCGGCGCGTCACCACTTTTTTAAAGCTTTTGCCCGAGACTCCGGCCTGCCATGATCGCCCCTGCGTCCGGGCGGTCGTCGCTCGGAGGGTCTCAAAGCCTTCCGGGAGGAAAGTCCGAACATCGTCAGGCAGCGTGCCGCCGGAAGACAGCGGAGCCGTTCACGCGAAAGCGGAGCGGCATGGAAAGTGTCACAGAAAAGAAAACCGCCTTACCCGGGCATCCGCAAGGATTCCCGCGCGAGGCAAGGGTGAAAAGGCGGGGTAAGAGCCCACCCTTCCCCCGGCAACGGCGGGAAGCGATAAACCCCACGCGATGCAAGGCCGAACAGGAGCCGATTCGGATCGCCTGATCCGGCCCTCCCGCAAGGGAAGGCCCGGCTCCGGGTTAGGCCGCACCACGGTCCACGCGACCGGGGCCGTCCGCACGCGCGCCGCAAGACGCGCGGGACGGCAGAGAAATGACGGCCCATGGGACGGCAGGCGCATCGGCCTCCGCCCGGGACAGAATTCGGCTTAGGCCCGGACGCACGATGCACTATGTCGGGCGCCTTCCGCGAGGAGGGCGCCCGACTCTTTATTTAAGAGACGGCGACGGGGGGGCGCTGTTTTGCGGCAAAGCCTCCGCCGGATGCTCCTGCAACTCCCGCAGCGTCCAGGGGCCGGGACGCTTCCCGCCTGCGTCGGCCGCGCGGGCGGCGGCGACGCCTTCCGGCGCGAGCGGCGGCGCGGTGTTCCCCCACTCCTGGCGGACGTAGGAAAGGACCGCCGCCAGCTTCCGGTCGTCCAGGTACCCCTTCCACGGCACCATCGCCCCGTTGCACGTCGGGGCGCCCGCCACCTGCACCGGCCCGACCAATCCGTCGAGGACGATCCAGACGAGGTGATTTTCCCCGAAGCCCTCCTTGGAGAGGACGATCTCCGATCCCGCCAGCGGCGGATACTGCCCCGGCAGCCCGCGCCCGTCGGGCTGGTGGCAGGCCGCGCAATTCTGCCGATAAATCTTCTTCCCCAGCGCCAACGGATCGTTCGCGTCGGCCCCGCCCACATCCCCCGCCGCAGCAAACGTCGCATTCTCGTCGATCGTCGCCCCGTCGAACCCGCCGTTGTAGAGGAAGAGATAGGCCAGCGCCCACAGGCCCAGGATTCCGGCCAGAAGCGTCAGCCAGCGCGGGGCGGGGGGGAGGGGGGAGGAGGTCATGGCTTGGCTCCCTTCAGGCTCTTCGAATCCGAAGTCTCGGACTGAAGAAGCCATTCTGCCACGAAGTCCACGTTCAACCTGCCCCCATGGTGCGCTAGGAATGCTCCCAACTCCTTTTCATTCCACCGGGATGAAAGAGAGGTTAAATCAGGACCGAGTCGGGAAAATCCGACGATGCCGTCAGTTCCTTCAGGGGGGATACCCATAGCCGCCCATTCGCCAACCCCCGTTCGCCGCTTCCCCCATCCATAATCCATGTCTGCAGAATCGATCTGCCGGGTATGGCACACGGCACATCCGCGCCCCAGATAGAACCGCGCAGCAAGAGGAACCTCCCTCTCCGTCACGATTTTCCCGTCTCGCAATTCAGAGCGCCCTGGCACGAGCGCGGCGACCTGCACCGAGGGAGACCACACCAGACCGATCCACGAAAAGGCGGCAATCCCGATGAGCAATCCGAAAAAGGAAATCCGTCTATTCATCACCCCCCCTTCCGAAGCATCCGAGGCCGTAAGCAACCACCCCGATTTCGAACAGTCCCCATCCGATCCATCGCATCCAAAGAAAGGGGGCCAACAAACTCCCGACCGCCGCGAAAGGCACGTTGGGGTTCGTAAAGGCCAATGCCTGGAGAACACCCCCTATCGCTTCTCCACCGATCAGAAAAAGCAGCCCTCCCGCGCAAAACCAAAAGGCAATCCGATGCCAGTGCGAAGCTCGCGCGAAGAAACCCAATAAAGCCATCGCTCCCAAAGCGAGAACCGCCAGATCATCGAGGGCCGCGTCAAAGAGCGTGAGGTGGAGATGGGAACCGATGGAGCGAAATGCAGTAAGCCAGACCAGGAACAACCAAACCGGGAAAGCGATTGCCGCAACGAGAAGAAATCCTCCGCCCTTTGCATATCGAATCCGCCCCCATCCCCCAGAGCGAAGCAACGGGATCAACGAGGTCAGCCACGCCACGGCAGCAAGCACCAGGAGCAGTGCCGATGCAATCCCTGCCGTGCCGATCCAGGCCGGAACCGGTCCGGAGGCGATCCGAGCCGCCCCGGCCCATCCTCCGCAAAGCATCAGCACCCAAAAACCGAGGCGAGCCGCTCCCTCCTGCGGCAATTCCCATCCCGCCCGTTCCGGCAGGGCGCGGCACAGCACGGCTAGGGCCAGCGGTGCGACCCAAAGGAAAAGCATCCCTGACTCAGCCCACGCCACCCCTGACGGCAGGGCTTCCCCGGCCTTCTTTCCAAAAGTGAAAACGATCAGGAAGAAAAAAGCCGCGCTCGCATACCTCTCGCTCAGCGAGCGTGGAGACCAAAGCCGGGAAGAACCGAAGGCGGCCAATCCCGCCCAGAAAAACCATCCCTCCACCACCGCATCGTGCGCCGTCCGGGCCAGCCAAGGAAAATCCCCCCCTTTCCAGTCTAATCCCAAGAACACCCCCGTCACGCGCATGGAGCAAAGCCCCCCCGCAAAAAGGCAACTCAAGGCCAGAAGCAAAAGGATCTTCTTTTTCACGGGATTCAAAAACAAAAAAGGCGCACGGAGATTACCGTGCGCCTTTCCCTTTTAAAACGAATTAAATTCGCCTGGGGCCGGGGATTTACTTCCCGGTCAGGGCGTATTTGCCGTCGCCCAGCTTCTTGGCGACTTTCTTGCCCGTCGTGTAGAACCAGCTGTTCAGGTTGTTCGGCTTCGAGCCGACCTTGGCGGCGAGTTCCTTGATCGTGAGGCCCGCGGCCCCGGCCGACTTCAGGGCCTCGACGACCTTGGCCTTGAGGTAACCGGGCTTCGAGCCCTTCTTCGGGCCGCGCTTGGCGCCGGACGCCTTGGCTGGCTTCCCGGGGGGGCGACCGCGCCGCTTGGCCCCGCTGCCGCCGGTGGCGCCGAGGTTTTCGAGCTTCGATTCGACGGCGTGCAATTCGGCCTGCAGCTTTTCCTTCAACGCAACAAGCTTCGAGAGTTCCCCGAGCTGCGCACTGGTTAATTGCGAGAGTTTCATAGTGTGGAGGTTATTTATTCCTTATTTACCACCACACCGCAATTAAAATAAAACGAATAACAATCGCCATTAATCGAGTTTAATCTTCCCGCCCCAGCCGATCACCTTCGCCTTCGCGGCGGCGGCCTCGGCCTCCTCGATCCGGTTCTCCTTCACGTAGGCCATGGAGAGACTCGTCCAGATCATCCGGTCGTTGGGGTCGAGGGTCGAGGCCCGGAGCCCGGCCTCGATGGCGCCGGAGAAGTCCCCCAGCTTGTAGCGGGCCATCGTGAGGGCGTGCCAGACCTCGGGATCGTTCGGCGCGGCCCCGATGGCGGCGAGGTAGGCGGCCTCGGCGGCGGCCAGATCGCCGACGGCGAGGGCGGTGTTCCCGTCGTCCATATACTCGTCCTTTGTCTTCATTGAATGGATTCTTTTTCCGCCGTTTTTCCCGATTTTAATAGCGCTTCAATTAATCCCGAAATCGTCGACTCCGCCGCCTCGACGGCGACCTCATACCCCAGCTTGCGGAGGGTCGCGCTCGTCACCGGCCCCATGCTGGCGATCCGCAAGCCGGGGGGATGGGCGAGGCCGAGCCGGTGCCAGTTCTCCGCCGCGCTGGAACTGGCGAAGGTGATCCACGACGCGCCCTCTTCCTCGAAACGTCGCCGCGTTCCCCGGCGGTCCTCGGTCTCCGGCACGGTGCGGTAAAGGATCCACTCCGTCACCACCCCGCCCAAGGCGCGGAGCGTCTCGGGCAGGCCCTCCCCGGCCAGATCGCCGTGGGGGAAGGCGAAGCGCTTCCCGCGCACCTCCTCCTCCGCGAAGGCGGCGGCGAGGGCCTCCGAGGTGAAGACCTGCGGCTGTCGCGCGATGCCCAGGGCGCGCGCCCGGACTCGCGCCGCCGTCCCGGGACCGACGACGGCGATCTTCACGGGACCCAGGGCGCGGATATCGCCGTGCCGTTCCAGGAAGCGGTCGAAGAAGAAGTCGGCGGCGTTCGGGCTGGTGAGGAGGAGCCAGTCGAAGCGCCCGGAGAAATCGTCCCACGCCCCATCCGAAACCGGCACCGGCTCAATCCGGATCGTCGGGATTTCGAGGATGTCGGCCCCCAACTCGCGGAGCCGCGAGGAGAGGACCCCGGCCTGCGCCCGCGTCCGGGTGACGACGATCCGCTGGCCGAACAGGGGCCGCGTCTCGAACCAGTTCAATTCCCCGCGCAGGGAAACGACGCCCCCGATGACGGTGACGGCGGGGGCCTTGAAGCCCCGCGCCTCGGCCTCGTCGGCCAGGGTGCCGAGGGTGGCGGCGAGGGTCTCCTGCTTCCCCCACGTCCCCCAGCGGACCAGGGCCGCGGGCGTCGCCGGATCGGCCCCGTGGGCCAGCAGCGCCCCGGAGACGGCGCGGAGCCGCTCGACCCCCATGAGGACGACCTTCGTTCCCTTGAACCGGGCCAGGGCCTCCCAATCGATCGCCGAGTTTTCCTTCGTCGGGTCCTCGTGGCCGGTGAGGACGGTGAAGCCGGAGGCGAAGTCGCGGTGGGTGATCGGGATGCCCGCATAGGCCGGGGCCGCGATGGCCGAGGTGATGCCGGGGACGACCTCGAAGGCGAGACCGGCGGCGACGAGTTCCTGCGCCTCCTCCCCGCCCCGGCCGAAGACGAAGGGATCGCCTCCCTTCAAGCGGACGACGGTGCCGCCCGCCCGGACCTTCTCGACGATGAGGGCGTTGATCTGGTCCTGCGTGAGGGTGTGGTTCCCGCCGCTCTTCCCTGCGTAGATGATCTCGGCCTCGGGCCGGACGTGGTCGAGGTGGTCGGGGTTACAGAGGTAGTCGTAGATCACGACGTCGGCGCGGGCCAGGAGGTCGCGCCCGCGCAGGGTGAGGAGCCCCGCGTCACCCGGCCCGGCCCCGACGAGGTAGGCGATGCCCTGCTTTGAGGGCTGTTGCGGTACGTCGCTCATGAGCGGGCCTCCAGAAGTTCTTTCGCCAAGGCGCGGCCCAGGGCCTCCGCCTCGTTCTCGGACCCTTCGACAAAACCGGCACGCGGCGCTTGGCCCACCTCGCTCCACACGATGCCGTCGAGGCGGAAGCGGTTCCCCTCCCGCCGCGCATGGGCCCCGATCGGGGCGCGGCACCCGCCGCCCAGGCCGAGGAGAAAGGCCCGCTCCGCCGTCACCGCCGCGCGGGTCGGGGCGTCGTCGACCTGCCGGACGACGGCGCGGGCCTCCCCGTCCCCCGCGCGGACCTGGAGCGCCAACGCGCCCTGCCCCGGTGCGGGAAGAAAAAGATCGGGCCGCAGCGGCACGGCGCGGAGTCCCGCCAGATCGGGGTGGAGCCGCTCCAGCCCCGCCGCCGCCAGGACGATCCCGGCCCAGTCCCCGTTCTCGCGCAGCTTCCGCAGCCGCGTGTCGATGTTCCCCCGCAGCGGCACAATATGAAGATCGGGCCGGAGGTGGAGGAGGAGCGCCGTCCGTCGGGGACTGCCCGTGGCGACGATGCCCCCTTGCGGGATCGCATCGAGGCCGGTTCCCGCTCCCTTCGTCACCACCACGTCCCGGCAATCGGCCCGCGCCGGGATCGCGCCGAGGACGAGCCCCGCGGGCCCCTCGACCGGCATGTCCTTCAAACTATGGACGGCGGCGTCGATTCCCCCCGCAAGGAGCGCCTCCTCGATCTCCTTCGTGAAGAGGCCCTTCTCCAGCGGGACGGCTGTGGAGGTCGAGGCCCCCTTCTCCCGCGCCGCGGAGAGTTCGTCCCCGCGCGTGCGGATCACGGCGAGCTCGAATTCCCGCCCGGGGAAAAGCGCGGCCAAACGCTCCCGCACCTGGCCCGCCTGGGCCAGGGCCAGGGCGCTGCCGCGCGTGCCGATGCGGAAGGGTTTCGATTTCATCTCGGTTTTACGCCGCGCTGTAATCCCCGTGCCCTTCGACCGAGGGATGCGACTGCGTCCCGGCAGCCGCCGCCAGCGAGGCTTCCCACGCCAGCAGTTTCTCCACGTGCGGGAGGAGGATCCCCTCGCACCGGGCGATCTCGGCACCGCGCTCCCGCTGGTTCGCTTGGGCGATGGCTTCCAGGTCGTCGATGTCGTAGAGGTAAAGGTCGGGGAGGTGGGTCGCGGAGGGCTCGATGTCGCGCGGCACGGCGAGGTCGATGAGGAAGAGGGGCCGCCCGCCGCGCCGCCGCCGGAGGAGGTCGAGGCGTTCCCGCGTCAGGACGTAGTGGGGGGCCGAGGTCGAGCTGATGACGATGTCGGCCTTCTCGACGCGCTCCTCGAAGACATCCCAATGGACCGCCTCCCCGCGCAGCTCGACGGCAAGGGCGACGGCCTTCTCATGCGTCCGGTTCGCGACGACGATCCATTCCGCGCCCCGGCTTTGTAGGGAGCGGGCCGTCCGCTCGCTCGTCGCCCCGGCGCCGAGGACCATCACCGTCTTCCCCGCGAGGCTGCCGAAGAGCCGCTCCGCCAACTCGACGGCGACGGAGCCGACGGAGACGCTGCCCCGCGTGATCTGGGTCTTCGAGCGGACCTCCTTCGCCGCCGAGAAGGAGGCCTGGAAGAGGCGGTGGAGCCGCTTCCCCGCCGCGCCCGAGGCGGCGGCGATCCGGTCGGCGTCCTTCACCAGATC
>CAISZB010000131.1 GCA_903889845.1 uncultured Verrucomicrobium sp.
CAGCGTGTGGAGGGCGGTGGCGAGGGGGGCGATCTCGTCGATGAATCGCTCGATGTCCCGCCGGTAATCGTTGTCGGGCTCGGCGGAGACGAGCTTGCGCTGGCTTTCGAGGTACTCCTCCCACTTGCCGAGGTGCTCCCGGAGGACGAGGCGGCGGTCCCCCGTGGGACGCTCCTCGCGGACTTCCTTCTCGAACTCGGCGAACATCGTCCGGTAGGTCTTGTGGGTCTCGATGAGCTGGTCCCACTCCGCGATGCACGACTCGATCTTGCCGTAGTCGAGGTCTTCGAAGCGTTCCTTGTAGTTCGACATCGCCTCGTTGAAGGCGACCCGGACCGACTCGAACTGCTTGATCTCGATGAGGTGGATGGCCTCGTCGATTCGCTCCTTGTGGAAGGCGTAGGCTTTCTTCTTGTGGTTGTACTCGCGGCGGGCCTCCTCGATGTGGAAGAGGAGGGGCTCGTAGAGCGGCCCCATCCGGTGGGCGAGGTGGAGGAAGTCCTGCGCCGCTTCCAGGGGGACGACGAGGGGGAAGACGAGGCGTTCCGGCAGGCACTCCAGGACCTCGACGAGGACGGGGTCAAGGACGCCGTTGTGGTCGATGCCGAGGGAGACGAGCTTTTCCCGGATGCCGAAGACGATCGCGTTGAGCTCGGTCTCCCGGTCGCGGATCTTGGCGAAGTAGCGGTCGAGGCGGCCCGGCGTGCCGTCTTCCTCGACGGGGATCTCGTCCCACGGGAGGGGGGTATCGAGGGGCTTCAGCTTCTCGGTGGTGGGGAGGAGGTCGGAGAGCTGGCGGATCTTGCGGAGGGCCTGGACCCACGCCAGGGCGAGGCTGAAGGGGGTCATCGCCCGTTCCCAGGCCGGACCGTGCTTCGAGGCCATCTTCACCAGCTCCGGCGCGGAGAGGCGGCTCAGGAGCCCCTCGTTGTCCCACAGGCTGAGGAGAAGCATGGCGAATTGCCGGGGCTGCGATTCGGCGTCCCAGTCGGCCTCCGGGAAGGAGGCGGCGAATTCGGCGACCTTCTTCGCGAAGGTGTCTTCCAAGGCGCGGAGCTTGCCGAGGTGCTCCTCGACGAAGGCCTCCTCGTAGCAGCGGGCGTCGAGCTTCCCGGGGGAGGTCGCGTTGGCGAATTCGAGCTTCGGGTAGATCCGCTTCTCCTCGATGAGGAAGAGGGCGCTCTCCGCCGTCGCCGCCATGAAGGCGTCGCGGAGGGCCGCGACGGAGAAGAGGGCGGCCACGAGGTCGCAGACGAACTTCCGGGCGACGAGGATGGGGTCGTAGGTCTCCTTCCGCTTCGCCGACATCTTCCCGAGGACGCGGTCGTAGGCGGAATGGATCTCGTGCGCCACGTTGATGACGAAGGCGTCGTTGAGCTGGTCCCAGCGCTGTTCCAGGATCATCAGGCTCAGGCCCAGGATGATGATGCACCGCTCGTCGGGATCGTTCGTGGCATCGACGGCCTGGAGCGGGGAGACGAGGTCGTTGACGAGGGAGGCCATCTCCGCCGAGGGGTTGGCGGGCGGGGGCGGCTCGGAGCCTTCGGCGGTCTCGGGCATCCGGGCGAAGCGTTCCGAGAGGGGGGTCGTCTCCGGGCCGACGGTCTGGAGCCACTTACGGTAGAGGGCGATCGGCTTCCGGTCGGGCGAGATGAAGAAGGCCTGGAGGGGGCTCCCCTCGGTCAGCGCGGTGAGGTGGGCCCAGGCCTTGTCGAGCCGCTCCGCCATGAGGGGGGAGTCGGTGACCGGGATGACGGCCTGGGACTTGGCGGCCTCGAGGAAAATGCGGGCGTTCTTACGGATGAGGGGATCGATGCGGAACGCCATGTGAGGTGTTTGAATGCTCGCAAATCACCCAAAATTCAATTCTTTTTCGCGGTTTGGGCCAGGGGCTGAGTCCTGACAGAGACCGGGATTTCCTCGCTTCCGGAGAGGATCGCCTCGGCGCGGCGGCGCGCTTCGCGGAACTTCGGGTAGCGGACCTCGCGGTAGCCGGTCGTCGTCTCGGGGAGGCGGAGGACGGCGAGCCAGCGGCGGTAGGAGGCCTCGTCCGGCGCGTCGAAGCGGGTGACGAGGTCGAGGTACCAGGCGCGGAAGTTCTTCTCCTCCGCATGCCAAGCGGGGATGAGGCGGCGGAGGAACTTCAGCCGCCGCATGATCTGGAGCATCCACTGCCGGGACTTGATGTGGAAGCGGATCCGCTTGCCCAGGATCAGGAACTCGGGCCGGTTCAGGTGGCCGTAGACGACGCGGTCGCCGAGCTCGGGATGGACGTTGTAGCGTTCCCGGTCCCGCTGCTTCTTCTCCTCGCCGGAGAGGAGCTGGGCGACGAAGATCTCGTCCTTGATCGCCATGGCCCGGTGGAGGTTCCAGAGGGCGGCATGGGTGGCGGCGTAGCCGTAGGCCGACTTGTCCTTGCGGTGGAGGGCCAGGACGCGGTCGAGGTAGTCGGAGGCGTAGGCGGGGTCCTCGAAGAGGATCAGGTCGGCCAGGCGGGCGGCGAGGCGGCGCTGGTTCTCCGTGTCCAGGTGGAGGGCGTCGAAGCCGCGGCGGACGATCTGGCGGTAGGCCTCGGCGGCTTTGTTCCCCTCGGTCTTCCGCAGGACTTCGGCCTTCGCCTCGATGGTCTGGGCCGGGGTGAGGGCGACGGCGGTCGCCGTGGCCCCGCCGGAGCGTTCCGCGTCGATGACGAGCTTCCGGCCCACCTTGAAGGCGAGGTAGTTGTCGGCGGCGGCGGCGCCGACGGTCTCCCGGATGCCCCACTCGACGCTGTTGAGGGAGAGCGGAAGCTGGCCGCGCTGGAAGGCGACGCCCAGCATCATGATGTTCGCGTAGATCTTCGTGCCGAAGAGGCGCTGGGAATGGTCGGAGATGTCGCAGCTGAAGTAGTCGTCCCCGCGCGTGTGGCGGCGGATCGTCGCTTCCAGGGTCTCGACGCAGTAGTCCTCCCGGCCCAGGAGGCCGAGGATCGTCGGCGTCTTCGCCGTGTTCACGATGGCGGCGGTGTGGGAGACGCTGCCGATGCGCTGGTTCCCCTTCGGGTCGAGGGCGCGGGCGGCCTCCAGGGGGTCGATGCCCAGGATGAGGTCGGCCTTGCCGTAGGGGATGACGGAGGAGGTGTGGTTCTTACCCGGGCGGAGGAAAGTGACCTGGGAATAGACGCCGCCGTTGCGGATCGCGAGGCCGTTCTTGTCGCAGAAGAGGACCTCGTAGCCCTCCCGGTGGGCGGCGCGGACGAGGGTGGCCGTCGAGCTGGCGATGCCCATGCCGCCGACGCCGGCCAGGTAGACGTGCCACTGGTCGGCGAAGGTCGGGACGACCGGTTCCGGCAGGTCCTCGTCCCGGATCTGGGGCAGGCGGGAGAGGGGCTTCTGGCTGCGGTAGATCGTGATCTCCTCGAAGGAGGGGCAGGCGTGGATCTGGGTGCAGGCGCGGTCGCCGACGCACCAGGAGAGGTCGGTCTGGATCTTCCGGCCGAACTCGGTCTCGGTGAAGTTGAGACCGGGGCAGCCGGTGGCCATCGTACACTCCAGGCACTGTTCGCAGACGTCGGCGGTGACGTTGATGAAGGTCTTCTCCTTCACGTAGCCCCGCTTCTTCGCTTCGGCCCGCTCCTCGCGGTTCTTCCGGCGGTGGAAGGTGATGCCGCATTCCTTGTCGGCGATGAGGACCTTCACCCCGTCCTTGAGGATCGTCTCCTCCAGCAGGGCGCGGTATTGGTTCCGGTAGGCCGGGTTGACGCGGAGGACATCGACCTTCGGGGAATCGGCGATCGCGCCGACGATCTTGTCGATGTTCTGGGCGAAGGTCTCGTTCCCCAGGATGTCGGTGTCGAGGCCGGGGGTCGGCTGGTGGCCGGTCATCGCCGTGGTCCGGTTGTCGAGGATGATGTAGGTGATGTCCTGGCCCGTCTTGATCGAGTTGGAGATGGCGAGCTGGCCGCTGTGGAAGAACGTCGAGTCCCCCATGAAGACGACCTGCTTGTTCTTGATGAACGGGTCGATCCCGGCGCCGGTGCCGCCGCCGAGGCCCATGCCGCTGTAATTGTGCATGAGGTCCTTCGTCGGCTCGAACATCAGCATCGTGTAGCAGCCGGTGTCGCCGTGGAAGAGGAGGTCGACGCCCTCCCGGCGATGCTTCTTCCGCATGTAGGCGGCGTCGCGGAAGTCGCGCTTCACCTCCATCAGGACGGTGGCCGAGTCGCGGTGGGGACACCCGGCGCAGAACGTCGGCGTGCGGGGGACGAGGTCGATCCGGTAGCCACCGGTCAGTTCGATGAGGGCCATCTCCGCCGCGATCCGCTCCTCATCGACGGGGAGGCCGCCGACCTTCAGCAGGAGGGGGGCCAGCGTCTCGATGACGATGGAGGGGTTGAGGCCGCGGGAATCGGGGAACCCGGTCAGGCCGTCGGGGAAGGTCTTGCCGAAGAGGGCGACGTCGTTCCGCCGGGCCTGGGAGAGGATCAGCGCGATCTGTTCCTCGATGAAGCCGCGCCGCTCCTCGACGACGACGAGGCGCTCCACCTTGTCGGCGAAGTCGCCGATCAGGGCGGGGTCGAGGGGGTAGGTGATGCCGAGTTTGAGGATCGGCACGGCATCCGAGAGGCCGAGTTCCCGCAACGCGTGCTCCAGGTAATTGAAGGCCATCGCCGAGGTGACGAAGCCGATCGGGAACTTCCCGGCCGCCTTGGAGCGGGGAGGGAGGAAGGTCCGGTTGACCCGGTGGAGGGCGGCGCTTTCCCACAGGCGGGCGTAGCGCTCGGGGTAGTTCTGTTCCCGGCGCCAGGTGCGCGGGGGGAGAAGGACCATCTTGTCGAAATCGACGGCGGCGGTGTCGATCTCGGTCTTGTTCTGCGTGTTGACCTTCGGGAAGTGGTTCCGGCGTACGGTGACGGAGCCGCCGCCGTCGGCCTGGTTCGTGGTGACGATGTAGCCGATGTAGAGTTCGGCCTCCCGGGAGAGCTTGAAGGCGAGGTCGATCCAGTCCTTGAGTTCCTGGTTCGTCGAGGGCTCCATCACGGGCATGTGGAGGTGCTTCGAGAGGTAGCGGGAATCGGCCGGGACCTGGGTCGAGTCGCTCCAGGGGTCCTCCCCGCAGATGACGACGGCGCCGCCCTCCGGGTGGGCTCCGGCGAGGTTTCCCAGGGCCAGGGCATCGGCGGCGACGTGGACGCCGACGCTCTTCATGGCGATGGCCCCCCGCAGGCCGGTCATCTGGGAGCCGTTGAGCATGGCGGCGGCCAGGGCTTCGTTGTTCGCGATCATCGCCGCGATGCCGTATTTCTTCGGGATCTCCTGGATCGACTCGATGCAGTCGAAGAATCCGGCGACGGGGGAGCCGGGATAGCCGGTCCAGAGGTGGGTGCCGCCGTCGGTTTCGAGGAGGCCTTTGATGAGCAATTCGTTGCCCGTGTAGACTTCGGTGCCTTCTTCTTTCAGGAAACGGGGATCGACCTTCATGGATGGGGTGGTGGGGAGGTTCGGAACCTGGGTTAGCCTAGCGTGGGGGCGGGGGGGGTCAATCTTGGTTTGCGGGG
>CAISZB010000132.1 GCA_903889845.1 uncultured Verrucomicrobium sp.
CCCCCTTCGCCGACGCCAGGACCAACGCCGCCCGCACCTCCCCCACCTCCCCGACGCACTCGAACGGTTTCGTCGGCGCGATCCCCGCCAACTCATCGAAGACCGGACGCAACTCCTCCCGATCGAGCGGCACCGCTCCCCCAAACACCGCCTCCCGCTCCGTCCGGTCAACGAAGGGCGCGAGGAGAATATCAACGAAGAGACACTTCGGACACCCCCCGCACCACCGGTCCTCCTTGCTCCCCACATTGCAACTACGGAACACCGGCAACGCCCCCGGAATCTGTGCGAACCGCTCGGCGATCCGCAGCTCATTCCAGGGCCGCAGCAGGCTGAAGTAGGCAAGCCCCGGAACCAACTGACGCAACTCCGCCGCGAACCGGCGCTCGAACTCCCACCCCTTCGAAAATTGATGATTCACCTCCGTCCCCGGCACCGTCGGCTCACTCGCGCTCGACTCGTTCGAGAGGGCGATCTCCCGCTTCCCGTGCAGCACCGCCGTCAGCGCCGTCACATAGCCCAGGAGCGCCGAAAACGGCGTGTGCCCGTTGAGATACCCCTGCCGGTTCAATTCCAATAATTCCGGCGCCAGCGTCCGCCGCGCCACGATCGTCCTCTCCGGGCCATACCCCATCAACCGCACACTCTCCTCCTGCGCCCGCGTCCGGTTCAGGAAAAAGCAAGTCACCTCCTCCCGATGAGGCCGCAGCAGGTCGAGCGTCACGAGGGAATCCTTCCCCCCGCCGATGGGGACCAAGAGCCCCTTCCCCTCCGATGCCGCACCGGGCGAAAAGGCCGGAGCCTCCGCCCCGTTCTCCACCGTCAGAAAATCGTCGATCCCCGCTGAAATCCCGTTTAGGTAAAAAAATTCCCCGAGGCCGTGGAACCAGACCCATCGCCACCACGCCTCCTCCTCGGCCTCAATCCGCCCCGCCTGCAAGATCACGCGGGGAGGACAAGCCGCCTTCCAATAACTGATCAACTCCACCAGCCCGATTCGGAAGACCAGCGCCTCCACCGTCCTCCGGTCGCACGCCATCCCCTCCGGCGGCAACGGAATCGACAGCGTCGGCCGGAACGTCGGCCCGTTTTCAAGGGAGAACGCGAAGCGGCAGGCCAGGTTCCCCTCCCGCTCCTCTGCCTCAAACCCCTCGTACACAAAGGAAGGATGCCGCTCCCTCAGGGCGGCAAAGAGGTCGGACCGGTCGGGGCTCATCTGGAATGCCAGGGCAGCTTCCGCGTCGCGGGCGTGTTCGCCGTCTTCGCGTCCCACGTACACATCCCGTCCGCCTCATAGAGGCCCCGGCCCACCTGCACCACCTTGATGTAATCGAAGCGGCGGAACCCGGGCCGGTCGGCAAAGACCGCGATCACCCGGTCGAGGTCGGCTGTCGCCGAGGCGGGGCTATTCCCCCACCCGTTCGGCAGGAAGAGGAAATCGGGACGGAGGGAAGGCGGGGGCGTCGACTCCATGATCCGGGCCTTCGCCAACGCCGCGTCCGGGACCTCCGCCCCCGCCGGGACCGCAGCCCAGAGACAAAGACAAAGGCAGAGAAGCCAACGAAACGTCATCTTTCCCATTTAAAACTTCATTTCGGCGGGGGAAAGGCCCAATTTTACCCGCGTGACGAAATTTCGCCCGCTTCTCCTCCTCCCGCTTCTGCTTCTCCCCCTGGCCTCTTGCGCGAAAAAGGAAGCCCCGCCAGCCTCCGGCAAGAAAACCGTCCACACCCTCGACGACCTGCCCCGGCACACCTATCCCGTGACCGGCAAAGCCGCCGCGATCCTCGATTCCGAGGCCGACGCGAAGACCCTCGCCGACGCCGTCGAGAAAGACATCGACGCCGACCTCGCCGCTTACGACGTCCAGGACGTCACCACCCTGAAGAAGCTCAAGGGAACCCTCCTCGCCGTCGCCCTCCTGAAGCAGGACAACGCCGCCGCCCTCCGCCTCATCAAGGAAATCCGCGATCTGGAAACGAAGCCCGCCGCTAAGTACACCGTCGGCCTCGTCTCCGAGACCCGCCTCACCCTCGACGAACTCGTCGCGGCGACCCAGCCGGGCCCGAAGTTCTCCCGCAACACCGCCTTTCGCGAAGCCCTCGCCGCCAAGGTCAACGCCATGCCCTGGCCCGTCGTCCAGGCCGAAATCAAAGACCTCAAGGGGAGTTTCGAAATCCGCAGCGCCAACCTCATCCGGGGCGTCGTCGAAAACGAGATCGAGCCCGCCGTCGCGAAGACCCACACCCTCAGCGCCGACACCGCCGCCCGACTCCTCTCCCTCCGCGCCTTCCTCCTCTATTCCCTTCCCCTGAAGGACGACGTCATCGCCGTCCTGGGCGATGTCGTCGCCAGGCACCAGACGAAGAAGCCCGACATCTGGGCTGCCCGCGACATCGATCTTTCCAAGGAAAAAGACCTCGCCCCCGTCGCCGTCGGCATCTGGGACTCCGGCGTCGATCTCCCGCTCTATCCCGATCAGGTCCTGAAGGAATCGGACGGCCAGCCCGTCGGAATCGCCTTCGACCTTCACTCGAACCCCGTCCCCGAGCTCCTCTACCCCATCGCCCCAGCCGACTTGCAGCGCCTCCCCGCGATGAAGGACCAGATCAAGGGCTTCCTCGACCTCCGCGCCGCCATCGACAGCCCGGAGGCCGCCGCCGTCCGAAAAAAGACCGCCTCCATCCCCCAGGACCAGGTGAAGCCCTACCTGGAAGACCTCGAACTCTTCGGCAACTACGCCCACGGCACCCACGTCGCCGGGATCGCCGTCGCCGGGAACCCCGCCGCCCGCCTCGCCGTCGGCCGGATCACCTTCGACTACCGCCTCATCCCGGAGACCCCGACCGTCGAGCAGACGAAGAAGGACGTCGAGGCCTACAAGAAAACCGTCGCCTTCTTCCTCGCCCACCATGTCCGCGTCGTCAACATGAGTTGGGGCGGCGACCTGAAGAGCGTCGAGGAGGCGCTGGAA
>CAISZB010000133.1 GCA_903889845.1 uncultured Verrucomicrobium sp.
CCGAGAAGCGAATGCCGCAGGACGGGCGCATCCAGATCATCCAGCCGAACGGCAAGCAGCTCGACCTCCGCGTTTCCACGGTCCCGACGGTCCACGGGGAGGGGGTCGTCATGCGTATTCTCGACAAGTCGAGCCTGACCCTCGGCCTGCCCGAACTCGGCTTCCTGAGCGACGACCAGACCACGATGGAGCGCCTCCTGAGCGTCTCCGACGGCATCGTCCTCGTCACCGGTCCCACCGGTTCCGGCAAGACGACGACGCTCTACGGCTGCCTCAACTTCCTCAACAAGCCCGACCGGAAGATCATCACCGTCGAGGACCCGGTCGAATACCAGCTCTCCGGCATCAACCAGGTCCCGGTCAACGAGGACGTCGGGATGACCTTTGCCGCCGCCTTGCGCGCGATGCTCCGCCAGGCGCCGAACATCGTCATGGTCGGTGAAATCCGCGATGCGGAGACGGCGGGCATCGCGATCAACGCCTCCCTCACCGGCCACCTCGTCTTCAGCACGCTCCACACGAACGACGCGCCGAGCGCCATCAGCCGTCTTGTCGACATCGGGATCAAGCCCTTCCTCGTCTCCTCCTCCCTGCGCGGGGTGCTGGCCCAGCGCCTCGTCCGGAAGATCTGCACGAAGTGCAAGGTGCCCCATCCCCCGACCGAGGTCGAGATCAAGGCCCTCAACCTCACCCCCACGCAGATCGAGTCGGCCACCTTCTCCCGCGGGGCCGGGTGCGACAACTGTCGCGGCACCGGCTTCAAGGGCCGGATGGGCATTTTCGAAATCTTCCAGATCGACGACGAGATCCGCAACATGATCAACGACCGCCAATCCCCCGGTGTCCTCCGCGCCCGCGCCCGCGCCCTGGGGATGCGGACCCTGCGCGAAGACGGCATCCGGAAGGTCCTCGTCGGCATGACGACGCCCGACGAGGTCATCAGCACGACGATGGGGGACAAATAGGATGAACGCTGAAGCCTATCTCTCCACGCTGGAGCAGCACGGTTACGTCGATGCCTCCCAGCGCCAGCTTATCCTCGAGGAGCAGCAGCTCCACGGGAAGCCGATCATCACCGTCGTCGAGGACATGGGCATCCTCTCGAAGGCCGACCAATACAATCTCATCGCCTCCGACCTCGGCACCTCCGTCGTCGATCTTGCCGCCTGTCAGTTCACCCCCGATCTCCTGGAACGGATTCCGCCCCAGGTCGCCCGCCTCAACGGGGTCCTCCCGGTCTACTTCGGGGACGGCATTCTCTACGTTGCCCTTCGCACTCCGCTCGACTCGCAGGTGTTCGACAACGTCCGCTTCGCCGTCGGCGGGGACGTCCAGCTCCTCGTCGCCCCCATCGACGAGGTGCAGGAGAAGATTGAGCAATACTACGGCTCGCAGAACGCCGAGGTCGATGACCTCCTCTCGGAGCTCTCCGGCATCGATCTGCCCGGTGACGGCTCCAGCGAGAAGCTGGCCCTGGAAGGGGCGGCAGCGGGGCCGATCATCAAGTTCGTCAACACCGTCCTGGCCCAGGCCATCAAGGCGCGGGCGAGCGACATCCATTTCGAGCCGTTCGAATACGACTTCAAGATTCGCTACCGCGTCGATGGCGCCCTCTACGAGATGTCCCCGCCGCCGAAGTCCCTTGCCATTCCCATCACCTCCCGCATCAAGGTCATGGCGAATCTCAATATCGCCGAGCGGCGCGTCCCTCAGGACGGGCGCATCCAGACGACGATCGGGGGGAAGGCGGTCGATCTCCGTGTCTCCTGCCTGCCCACGCAGTTCGGGGAGAGCGTCGTGCTCCGCGTCCTCGACAAGTCCGCCGTCAACCTCGACCTGGAGGCCCTCAGCCTCCCGCCCTACGTCTACAACTACATTTGCGAGGTCATCGAGAAGCCGAACGGCATCTTCATCGTCACCGGCCCCACGGGTTCCGGCAAGACGACGACGCTCTATTCCTGCCTGCGCCGGATCAACAAGATCGAGACGAAGATCCTCACCGTCGAGGACCCGGTCGAATACGAGATGGAAGGCGTCATGCAGGTCCCGGCCAACGAGGGGATCGGCCTCACCTTCGCCCGCGTCCTCCGCGCCTTCCTCCGTCAGGACCCGGACAAGATCATGATCGGTGAAACGCGCGACCTGGAGACCGCCCAGATCGCGATCCAGGCCTCCCTCACGGGTCACCTCGTCCTCACCACGCTCCACACGAACGACGCCCCCGGCGCCGTCACCCGCCTCATCGACATGGGCGTCGAGCCCTTCCTCATCGCCTCGGCGTTGGAGGGGGTGCTGGCCCAGCGCCTCGTCCGGAAGATCTGCAAGAACTGCCGGACCCCCTACGAGCCCTCGGAGACCGTCCTCGCGCAGGTCGGCCTCTCCGCGCACGAGGTCGGGGACAAGAACTTCTACTACGGGGCCGGGTGCGACCAGTGCAACCACACCGGCTACAAGGGCCGCAAGGGCATCTACGAGCTCCTCGACGTCACCGAGCCGATCCGGGAACTCATCAACCAGCGCGCCCCCTCCGTGGTCATCCGGCAGAAGGCGATCGAGCTGGGCATGGCGACGCTGCGCGCCGACGGGTTGCGGAACATTTTCGACGGGGAAACCACTATCGAAGAAGTCCTGAAGTACACGTAGGAAATTACCTAGGAACAAGCCGGGCTTGTTTTTGGTGCAGCATTTGCCCTAAATAACATCAGCAGCAAACACATCATCTATGCCCACGTTTTCCTATATCGCCGTTGACGGGTCGGGACAGCAAATTAACGGACAGGTCGATGCCAAGGATCAGGCCGCCGCGGCGGCGCAGGTCAAGCAACTCGGTTACTTCCCCACGCGGATCAGCCAGGGCGCTGGAGGGGGCGGCGCGGCCGCGCCCGAGAAGGCGAAGAAGGTCAAGAAGAAGACCGGCGGCAAGATCAAGTCGAAGGTCCTCACGGTTTTCACCCGTCAGCTGGCCACCCTCATCAGCGCCGGTCTGCCCCTCCTCCGCGCGCTGAAGACCCTGGGCAAGCAGGAGCGCAATCCCGTCCTCAAGTCGACGATCGAGGCCCTGGCGGAGTCGGTCGAGGCCGGCGGCACCTTCTCCGAGGCGCTGACGCTCCACCCGAACATCTTCACCAAGCTCTATGTGAACATGGTGAAGGCCGGCGAAATGGGCGGTGTGCTCGACGTCGTCCTCGCCCGTCTTGCCGAGTTCCAGGAAAAGTCGGAGCGGATCAAGGGGAAGATCACCTCGGCGATGGCCTACCCGATCGTCGTTCTCTTCATCGCCTTCGGCATCCTGATCTTCCTGATGGCCTTCATCGTCCCGAAGTTCCAGGCCATCTTCAAGGACATGCTCAACGGGGCCGCCCTGCCGTGGCTGACCCAGATGGTCATCGACGCGAGCGACATGCTGGTCCACAACTTCATCATCATCTTCGGCGCGCTGGCCGCCGTCGTGATCGGGATCAACGTCTTCATCCACACCGCCTTCGGTTCCCGGTTGATGGACCAGATGAAACTCAAGCTCCCGCTCCTCGGCGACCTCATCACGAAGACGGCGATCTCCCGCTTCACCCGGACGCTCGGCACCCTGGTCAGCAGTGGTGTCTCGATCCTCGCGGCGCTGAACATCACGAAGGAGACCTCGGGCAACCAGATCGTTTCCGAGGCCATCGGCAAGGTCCACGACAGCGTGAAGGAAGGCGACACCGTCGTCGGCCCGCTGGAGGCTTCCGGCATCTTCCCGCCGATCGTCGTCAGCATGGTGCAGGTCGGCGAAGAAGTCGGTCGCCTGCCCGAGATGCTGGTCCGCGTCGCCGATGTCTACGACGAGGAAGTCGACACCGCGGTCGGCGGCCTCACCAGCCTCCTGGAACCGCTGATGATCGTCGGCCTCGCCTTCGTCGTCGGCACCATCGTCATCGCCCTCTTCCTGCCGCTCATCAGCATCATCCAGAACCTCGGCAACCAATCGGGTTGATCCGGGCGGGCCCCTTGGGATAGTCTCGGTCCATGGCTGAAAAGTCCCCCGCCAAAGCGAACAAGCCGAAGCCCAAGCCCAGGTCGGGCGGGAAGGCGGCGAAGTCCGGGGGTGTTCTTCCCTGGCTCGTTCTGGTCGGCCTCGCGGCGGGCCTGGCGTGGGTCTCGTGGCCTTTCCTGCCTTTCTCCGGCAGTGTGCCTGCCGCCAAGGCCCCGGCGCAGACGCCCCAGCAGATGCGCCAGATCGCGACCCAGAATCCCGAGGCCGAGGTCTTCAATCCCGAAGGGAAAGAACCGGGGGCCGAGGTAAAAAAAAAGTAGAGACTCCGTCTCCGGCTTTACCGGCTGTAGCGGTTCCGGCAGCTCCGAAGGTTTTAGCTGCTCCGGCTCCTGCGGTTCCCGCACCCGCACCCTCGCCCGCTCCTCCGAAGGAAGCTGAGGCTGCTTCCTCCGCACAGATCGCCCAGCCCCCTCAAGCCTCAGTCCAGCCCTCGCTCCTCGACTTCCAGGTCGCGCTGGAACGGCTCCGCTTCTCGTGCGGCTTCATTGACGGGACCGAGGGAGACCGCTCGACAAAAGCCCTCCGTGCCTACCAGGAAAGCCGGGGCGTACCGGTGACCGGCCTCCCCGACGCGGCGACCTGGGCAGCACTGCAAGGGGAGGGTGCCTCCCCGTCCTCGACCCTGACGACCTACACGCTGACGCGGGAAGACCTCGCCGCCGTCGTCCCCGTTCCCCACGGCTGGAAGGAGAAAGCCGCCGCCGCGTCGATGGGGTACACGTCCATCTGGGAACTCCTCGGGGAGAGGTTTCATGCAAAGCGGGCTTTTCTGATGAGCCTCAACCCCGGCCAGTCCGCGCCGGAGACAGACGCGGTTCTTCGGGTCCCGGCGGTGCGGCCCCTGGCTCCCGCCGTTGCCGCGGCTCAAGTAAGGATTCGTCTGGAGGAACGCTCCATCGATGCTCTTGATGCGGCAGGGAAGATCGTCGCCCATTTCCCCTGCTCGATCGCGAAGGACAAGGAGAAGCGCCCCTCGGGAGCCCTCGCGGTGAAGCTGGTCGTCCTCCATCCGAATTACACCTTCGACCCGAAGCTCTTTCCCGAGGCGGCGCAGGCCGAGGGGATCGCGGGCCGCCTCATCATCCCGCCCGGCCCGCGCAACCCCGTCGGCACCGTCTGGATCGGCCTTAGCCTTCCGAGCTACGGCATCCACGGCACGCCGGAGCCGGAGAACGTCTCCCGCACCCAATCCCACGGCTGCTTCCGCCTGGCAAACTGGAACGCGGAGAGTCTGGCGAAGATGGTACGCGTGGGGACGCCGATTGATGTGGAGCCGTAGGGGGTCGCGAAGTAATAGGTGATGCCCTTCGGGACCGGGTACAATCGCTTCGCTTCCCTGTACAGGTGGAGGCCACCCGCGCGTTTGAACGAATGGAGGGCGTGCCGCCCTCCAAGCCTCCCGGCTCTGATAC
>CAISZB010000134.1 GCA_903889845.1 uncultured Verrucomicrobium sp.
CCAATACCTGCTTCCCCTCCAATGTCCCCAACGGGGTGTCACACTATTGGACCGCCACGTGTCTCAGTTTTGGACCGCCCTACGCAGGCGGATACGTGAGATCACTCATACTGATAGTTCCCCGCCCTTCAAGGCTTGGAAATCCATATCAACTCCAAAGGACGCTGCGTTTTTTCCTTCATTCAGATTAGCGAAAGTGCAATCGAACACGATTGTGACGAAGACACACCGTCGCTGAATGAAGGAGGTCCGGGCCCTGTCCGTGGACGAGGGATGAGAGTGAAACCAAGTGTGACACTGCTCTACGCCCGGATCCGCTCAAGGCGATTCCTGTGCCGGATGTGGAAAAGGGCAACGAATCCCACCAGCAGCAAGAACACAACGCTGGGTTCCGGCACGGCGACGGCGGTTATCGTCAGGACTCCCGCGCTGAGCGTCCCAGCATCGTTGGCATCGACGACGCCGTTGTCCTCGAACGTGATTGAGGAGAATCCTCCGCTGAGCGTCGATGCGCTGAACAGGGTGAAGGTCTGGTTGAGCGTCGGCGAGTATCCATTGAGAAAATTGATCACCAAAGTCCCCCCCAGCGTCAGTGTGCCACCCGAAATTTTGTCGTTACTTGCGGCCGAAGCAATATTGAAGATGCTGGTCGAGCCCGAGTTGAGCGTCACCCCGACGTTGCTACCCAGGGTCAGCGTCGCTGTCGTATTGCCGGAAACCCCACCCCCGGGGGCCAGGCCACCGGTTGCGCTGGTGTAAAAGCTGACCGTCGACGCCGTCGTCGAGCTGTCGAAAACCGTACCCGCACCAGTCAAATTAGCCACACCATACAGAGTTAGGCCGTAGCCGTATAGGTCAAGAGTTGCGTTGGAGTTCGTGGTCACAGAACCCGCTGCCGCGATGTTGCTGCCGAGAGTCAACGTTGTTGTCACGGTTCCCGAACCGACCCGGATCTTCCCCAGCGTCGCCGAACTAGAGATCGTTCCGCTGCCGGTCGATGTTGGGGCATAGTAGAAGGTCGAGTTTGGGTCGAAGGTGTAGCTCGACGCCCCTCCCGATGCAACGCTTAGAACATTCGTGGCCGAGGTCCCCGTAGAGGTAAGGATCACGCCCGAATTGACCGCAAAGGTTCCGTTCGTCCCGCTCGTCGGCGACATCGCAAAATTAAATTGATACGCCTTGAAGGTGCCAGTGCCAGTCGAGCTGGAAACAGCCCAGTTCGTCGTCGTCGACGCCGTATTCGCAGCAGTCGGAGCCCACCCTGCGGCGTTAGCCGTCATGTCGAGAGTGTAGCCGTTAAGATCGACAATGTAGCTGGCAGTGCCTGTCCCCCCGCTCCGGGTGGCGCTGATCGTGGAGCCCCCCCCCGCGAAGGTGATGTTGCTGCCAAGTTGAAATTCGTCCGTCGCGCCAGAGGTCTGGAGAGTCACCCCCTGAATCGTCGCGCTGTTCGGTGTCGAAAGTTGATGGATATACGTGTTGGTTTTGGTGGTATCCAGCTCCTTCATTGTGATCACCCCGAGGTTGGTGCCGTAGCTGAGGGTTTGGGTCTCGGTGGATACGCTGGTCTGCGTGCCGTTGGAAACTTGAAGGGTAATCGGGGCGGCGTAGGTGCTGCCGCCAGTCAGGCTATTGCCGAGGATGGCGCTCTTGAAACTTTGGATCGTGACCCCCGAACCGATCGTGTTCGTCAGACCACGCAAACTGAGTGTGCCGTATGTGCCGGTGGTGGTGGTGCTCGCAAAGTCTATTGCGCCGCCAGTGATGTTGACGTTGCTCTCAAAAGCGAGAGTTGCATAATTTGAGCCTGAGTTCTCGAAGATTTCAATGGCCCCGCTCGACATGGTGAAGGAATCCCCGGAGGGAAGATTCCCACTCGTAGCCCCAATTGTAATGACTCCTTGGGCCGAGGTGCCGTTATTACCGGTGATGATCGCCCCGCCGTTCACTGTGACATTCCCGGTAACTGCCGTGAAAGAGTTCCCAAGGGGTTGAATCAACAGCAATCCACCCGAGTTGAGGGTCAAGCCGGATGTCCCTGTCGCCAGGGCAGTCCCTGTATTGGTACCCGAGCCGTTGATGGCGATTTCAGCCTTGCCAGAAGTGGCACTAAGTGTGATGCCGTTTGTGACGGTAAGAAGCGTACCGCTTGAGGGAAGCGAGAAGGTGAGGATGTTCGTCCCCCCCGCCGTCGACTGGGTAAGACTCAGGCTTTTGAGGGAAAGACCACCGGTAACGTCGAAGGTAACGGTCTCGCCACCTGCACCCGCGTCTCCAATGGCCACATCGTCCCCCGTGACGGGGATCGCCCCCCCACTCCAAGCGGTCGTGGCACTCCAATTCGCGGTCGTCCCCGTTATCCACGTTTCAGTCGAGGCAAAGAGAGGCAGGGGGCCGAGTGCGGCCATGGCCATCAAAAGCGCGGCATGCTTGGTCTTCATGGAATGACGTTAATCTCCTTGTATCAACAAAAAAAGAATTTGCGTCGAGTTTTAGGTCTCAATGGAGAGCAGGATGGGGCAATAGTTTTCATTTGGCGGAAGAAGCGCCCGGAGTAGGTGCGGCGCCCGCCCCTGTCGGAGTCACCGCGCCATAGAGCAGATGGTCACTGGTACCCGCGAAATTATCGGTGCGGAATGGTTCTGCCGGGAGACCTTCGCGGTTGTAGAGATTGCAAATTGGATTCTGCGCCCATGCGTAACGGACGTGCCAAGGGCTCGATATGCCATCGGCCGATACTAGGACACTCTCGCCATCGATCTTCGCTGTTGCCCACTTCCACACCCCGTCAGAGCCACAGATGACGAATCCCTGGAGATCGCTCCCAGGGCTATTTATCGGAATCGGCGTCGATGTGCTGGAATCATCCGGGATTTTATTGTAAGTCGATGGAATAGAATGGGAAACAAGCCCACCTTCGGCATGACGAAAGTGAATTCGGATCGCATTGCCTTCGTAGGACATCGAATCGAACACCGGCCCCGAATCGACGATATTCTGTCCATAGACGCGGGCCAAGGCAATCCTAGCCAGGCGCTCCCCAGGAACGACCTTGTTGGGCGGATGAATGTTGGCCGGATCGCCAACGTCGATCAGCACCGCCTCTCCCGTATTCGGCAGGGAGAGGGTTTTAGTTTGCGCCTCACGCAACTCACCCCAAGAGCTTTTTACCGATTCCGCCGCATTGGCATCAGGAGGTGCCGTAAAGCCCGGAAGTTGGCAGAAATAGAACGGGAAATCTCCTCGCCCCCATTTCGCACGCCAGTCGGAGATCATGAGCGGAAAGGACGTCTGATACTGGCGAGGATGATCGTTGTTCGCTTCACCCTGGTACCAGATCACGCCGGTCATCGCGGCTGGAATGAGCGGATGGATCATTCCATTAAATAGATAGGAAGCGACGTTCTGCGCCGTAAAATGCGGCGTAGGTGGGCGCTGCGGTAAATTCTGCTGCGCCTCGGGATCAAGAGGGGGAAACTCATACTCGGGCTTGGCCAGCCATTCCCCCGACAATTCAACCCCTCCATAGGCCCCTCCTGCGACAAACCGACTGCCTTTCGGAAATAGGAGGCACCCCCCACCATTTCCGCCAGCATTAAAAATCCGGATTGCAAGAACACCCGTCCCCTCTTGCACCAAATTAGCTTTGATATTATACCGCTGATTCTCCGTCTCGGCCCCCCCTTGACCAATCAGGTGCCCATTCCAATAGACCTTCACGGAATCATGGATCTCACCCAATCGAAGATCTATAACATGGTTCGCCGACATCGCCTGATTGGAGGCTTCAGGCGGTATCGTGAAGGTGCGACGGAACCAAATTGCTCTGGAATTGGGCAGCCCCATTTTCGAAAACATTCCCGGCAGCGTCACTGCTTTCCAATCGGCCATTGATGCATTAGGGCTAGCGAAGGTTGAGGCATCTGCCGCAGAATGATCCTCGCGTTTATATTGTTCCTGCCATGCCTTATACTTGCCCTCATAACCGTGATACCCCTCGAATTCCGCCTGTACTTTTTCCATCCCCGCCTTCAAGTCAGGATCGGTAGCGAGTGCGTCCGCACTCGTCCAAGCTTCGATATAGGTCCCGCCGTAAGAAGCGTTGATCAACCCGACAGGAGCATTCAGCGTCTGCTGCAGTTTCTTGCCGAAATAATAGCCGACGGCAGTCCATCCGCCGGTCGTCACCGGCCCCGCCACGGTCCACTTTCCCCCAGCCTCATCGAGCGGGGCGGATACCGCCTTGAGCTCAATCTGGAACTGACGCAACATCGGATTCGCCGACTGAGCAATCGCTTCTTTCCCGCCAATTGAATTCGCAAGGGCAAATTGCATGTTCGACTGGCCCGAACAAAGCCAGACTTGGCCGACGGCCACATCGGTAGAAGTGACCGAGTTTTTTCCCTGAACCGAAAGCGTGAACGGACCGGGAGGCGAAGCATGAAGATCGAGATGGACGATCCATTTGCCGTCATCTCCAGCGATCGCGCTTGCCTTTGCATCGCCGAGCGTTACCGCAACGGCCTCGCCAGGATCAGCTTTTCCCCAGACGGGAGCGTCAGCGGCAGCTTGAATCACTGCGTGGTCGGAAAATAGCGCAGGAAGCGAGACATTGGCTGAAGCCGAAAAAGATCCCAAGAAAAAGGGAAACACGAAAGCTGAAACGGAAGACCAGCATCGGACGCTCCGTAAAGCCAATAACCATACTCTCATATTTTCTCATTCTGTCTCCGGCTTCCCCCCTCACCGGGTCATCTGCTCCCTTTGCTTTGCCACCCTCGGATATCCATTTCTCGAGGATATAAAACAAGGCGATGTATAAAAGGCGGTCGAAAAATGAGACAGTGAGCGGGGCGGTCGAAAAGTGAGACATCCTATAAAAAGAAAGGATGTACATGGAGATGGACTTGTGGACGCGAGTGCGTCGGCGGGTGTTGGTGGAGAGCGAGCCAAAGCGCAAAGTGATGAGGGAAG
>CAISZB010000135.1 GCA_903889845.1 uncultured Verrucomicrobium sp.
CGGCGTGCTGCCGAATTGCGTCGGCGGCCTCCGTGCTTTGTTTCGCCTCGGCGGAAGAGACCACCTTCGGGTCCTTCTTTGCCTTCCAGAGGCCGTCCCACCAGTCGGCGAGCTTCGCCGCGAGCTGGATGGCACCCGTCACGAGCGAGGAGAGATCCATTAGTTGCTCCCCGCGACGGTGGCATGCTGCTTCGCCCCGGCCCGCGCCCCGGCAGCGACCGCCTCGATAATCGCGGTCGCCTCCTGCGCCGTGACGCCGCCGCTCTGGAGGAGGCTCTGGTAGACCGGTTGATAGGCGTCGATCACCGCCCCTGCGAAGTCCCCGTACGAGGCATCCGTATCGGAGCCGCCCCAGGCGAGGATCGCCGCCTTCAACGCATCGGGGGTGGGCAACGTCCCCGTCGCCAGCGAATCGACCCCATTGGCCGCCGACCAGATGCGGTTTGCAGCCTGGGTCCGGTCGATGGCATCCGAAATCGTCAGGAGATAGACCCCCGTCGCCGCCGTGGCCGCCGCCTGGAGATAGGAACTCTTCTCGGCCAGGGTGCCGACGACGGCCTGGGTCGTCTGGCAACCCGTGGTGCCGATCACCGTGCCGCCGAGGAGGAGGCCGATAACCAGCACCTTTGCGGCGTCCTTAACCCCGGCCAGCTTCTCCTTCAGATAGGCGATGAAGTCGTGCAGGCCCTTCGTGCGGAGGTAATCCCAGGCGATGTCGGCGGCGATCAGGAACGCACCCGCCAGGGGGGCGGCGTAAACCGCGATGCCGGTCGCCGTGTCTTGGTCGGCGAGGCCCTTGGAAGCGATCCAGGTGCCGACGATAGTGAGAAGACGACCGAGGATCGCCGTGAGCAGGGTTTTGAGAGGCTGGAGGTTCATTGCCCCGTGGGGCATGTCAACTCGCGCACCTATCGGTGGAAGAAATCGCTCACCACCGCGTAGAATCCGCGAATCACCAGCACCGCTCCCGCCGCGAGTAGGAAAATCCGTTCGATCCGCCGCAGCCGCTTTTCATGGTCACGGAGCGTCGGCACGATCCCGTCCTGCCCCAGCGCCTCGTTGCCGATGATCGCCGTGCGGATTTCCTCCACGGTGTGCTGCAACCCTTCCACAGCCTCCTTCAGGCTTTGGATGATCTCGAACTCGTCTCGGCTCATTAGGAAGCGGGCGCTTGATGCGCCGTAAGATAGGCCGCCACGGCGGCATTGAGTTGGGCCTGGGTGTAATCCCCCGCCGCATCGTAGGCGGCCCCCTGCCAAAGAGGAAACGCCACCTGCGTCCCGTCGATATGAACCATCACCCGTTTTTGTGCGGGGCTGTCCATAAACGAAAACGTCGAATTGTCCGGGATCGTCACGGTCTGCGCAGGAACGGTCTGAGAATGCTGCGGATTGAGAATGAGGTTCATGGAGTGGGTTCAGTTGAAGGTCGGCGTGCCGAGGGAGTAGGAAATCACGATCCAGGTGCGGGTGGAGGACCAGCCGCCCGAGTAGTCTTGGTCGTAGGGATAGCCCTGGAAATACCCATCGACTGCCATGAGAGAGATCGTCGAATAAGGGGCACAGGTGATATAGCCCGAGGCCCCCGCCGTCGTGACATTTGATCCCATGCGGATGACCACCTCGCCCGGATAGGAAGACGTGCCGACCGATTGTTGCGCCACCTTGAACCCGCCTCCCTTCGTATCGACGATGGTGAAGATTGCGCCGGTCGCCGCCGTCTTCGGCAGGACAAAGGATGCCAGGGTCGTCCCTCCATTGGCATACGTCATCCCCAGACGCATCCCAATCGGAGTCGAGCCGCCGAAGTTCTGAAAAGTCGGATGGAGCCCGCCTTGCCAGGAGGCGACCGGCGTACTCGTCCAAGCCATGTAATCCTGCGGCGTATCGGGATCATACCACCAGTAGACCGTCGTATTGTACGTGATCCGGGAATTGAGCGTCCGTCCGTCCCAGTCGAGCGAGACGCTTTCCATCGCAAGGGGGTCGTCCCACTGGACGTGGCCCATCGTCGAGGTGCTGTCGAAGAGGAGGCGGCGACTCCAGTTGATCGACTTGTACTGCTCGTCCCCGTCGCCCCACAGATTCTGGACGCTGTAGAGTTCCGAGTTGAGGAGATTGCCGTTGGCGTTGGTGTATCGTCCGCCTCCCCACGGGTAATAGACCCAGCCGTAGGTGTCGCCGCTTTGCAGGTTCAGCAACGGATTCACCTGGGAGGCATATTTGACACCGCCGTTGTTGACCGTGCCGTCGTCGCCGTAGACATCGAGCGGCTGAGAGTCCCACGAATAGAGGAAGGAACTGTTATTGTTCCAGGTGACGACGGGCTCGTTGTACCAGGTTCCGTCGCTGCCGAGATGGAGGGTATAAAGGGTGCGGTTGTTCCAGCCGACCGAAGTCTGGCCGCTCGCATCGTTGAGGA
>CAISZB010000136.1 GCA_903889845.1 uncultured Verrucomicrobium sp.
ACGTATGTTAAACGGGTGAGCGTCAACGCGGACTCTGCGCGTCAGGGAGATGGCAAGGCTGGCGAGCATGACGCGGGGGCTTCGGCGGCGGCCGCAACTGGGGTCGATGCGCTCGATTTGAACTAAGGTGACAGGGTCGCGACCGGTCACGCGTGTGGGGTGGCCGGAATGCTGCCCCCCAAATACAGCGTGTTTTCCGGCGACAAAAGTAGGAGTCCGCGGCGTGCGGGAATGCTTTTACACAGCAGCTTTGTTCCCACGGGGGTGGGGGAGGGCACGGGAGCCGGGGAGGGGACGACGTCGGACGGATTGATGCGGAGGAGGGCGCGTTCCTCGGGATTGAGGGCGATGATGGGGGAGGAGAGGATGTCGAGCTGCTGGCGGAGGACCTCCGACTTGACGTGGAGGCTGGAGATTTCCTCGTCGGCGAGGCGCTTGGCGGCGTCGCGCCGGGCCTGTTCCTGGAGCTGGCGGGTGACGATGCCGCGCAGGATCTCGTTCTCCTTCCGCGTCGCGTCGCCGCCGGGGAGCTGGCTCGATTGCTGGTCGGCCAGGGACAGTTTCTGCTGGGCGGTTTCCAGCTGCTGTTTGAGGTCGTTCGTCGTGGTGCGGAAGGCCTGGTTCTCCGCCTGGAGGTAGGTGAGCTGGTCCTGGACCTTCTTCAACTGGTCTTTGAGGAGGGGAATGGAAGTCGTGCTGTCGCCGCCGTTCTGGAGGGTCTTCACCCGGTCCTCGGCGTCGGCCAGTTTCGACTTGAGCGACTTGTTTTCTTCGAGAATCGTCGCCATCCGCTCTTCCAGGTTGGCCGACTTGATGTTGGAGAGTTCGCGGTTGGCGGCGTCGAGGCGCTGCCGGAGGTCGGCAGCCTGGGTGAGGGCGTCGTTGAGCTGGCGCTTGGTGTCGGCCAGTTCGCCTTCCAGGGTGCTGATCCGCTGCTTCAAGGCGATGGTCTCCGAAGAGACGGACGGAGCGGAGGGCGCCGCATCGGGTGCAGGCGCGGGAGTCGGTGCCGGGGCGGGCACGGGCATCGGAGCCGCGTTGCTGGCGGTCGGCGCGGAGGGGGCTGGAGCCGTGGAGGAAGGCGGGTCCGATTTGTCGGCGAGTTGGGCGATCTTGTCCCGGGCGTATTTGATCCGGAAGTTGACGATGCTCGGCTCCCAATCGGGGTAATTCTTCTTCAGGTCGGTGAGCTGGTCGGCGACCTCGGTGTAGCGGCCCCGGGCGCTGGCGTACTGGCCATTGCGCTCCATCCGTTCCGCGTCCTGGAGGAGGAAGTAGATCTTCAGGAACTGGTCCTGCGGGGTGAGGGCCGCATGCCCTGCTTCGATGCCGCCAAGAAGGGTTAGGAGAGCCAGGAAAAGGACGGCAACGCGTTTGGCCATAAGAGACAGGTGAGTCTGAAGCGGCTTTATAACTTATAACTCAGTAAAAAGTCAAATCCCCTTGGAATATTTTCAACGATGAAGAATTGGCGGGGTTGCGGGAAGGGGATCAATGGCGGAAGTGGCGGCGGCCGGTGAAGATCATGGCCATGCCTCGTTCGTCGGCGGCGGCGATGACTTCGGCGTCCCGGACGCTGCCCCCGGGCTGGATGGCGGCGGTGGCCCCGGCCTCGGCGGCGGCGATGAGGCCGTCGGGGAAGGGGAAGAAGGCGTCGGAGGCGACGATGCTCCCCTTCAGGGAGAGCCCGGCCTCGCCCGCCTTCCAGACGGCGATCTTCGAGGAATCGACGCGGGACATCTGTCCGGCCCCGATGCCGAGGGTGCGCCCGGCGGCGGCGTAGACGATGGCGTTCGACTTCACGTGGCGGACGACGTGCCAGCCGAAGCCGAGGGCATCGAGTTCCTCCGCCGTCGGCTGGCGCTTCGTGACGACCTTGAAGTCGGCGGCGTTCTGCGGGCGGTCGTCGGCCTCCTGGAGGAGGTAGGAGCCGCCGACGATGGAGCGGATGTCGGTCCCGGCCATCGTGGGATGGGGGAGCCAACGGTTGATGATGAGGCGGAGGTTTTTCTTTTTCTTGAGGAGATCGAGGGCGGCGGGCTCGAAGGAGGGGGCGACGATGACCTCGCTGAAGATTTCGGAGATCGACTCCGCGACGGCGAGGTCGAGGGGGCGGTTGACGGCGATGATGCCGCCGAAGGGGGCCTGCTTGTCGGTGGCGTAGGCGCGGTCCCAGGCCTCGGCCAGGCCTCCGGAGCCGGATGCGCTGCCGACGCCGCACGGGTTCGTGTGCTTCAGGATCGCGACGGTGGGGGGCGTGGCGGGGTCGGCGAATTCGGCGATGAGCTTCGCCGAGGCGTCGATGTCGAGGAGGTTGTTGTAGGAGAGTTCCTTCCCGTGGAGTTGCTCGAAGGAGTCGAAGAAGCGGCCGTAGAGGGCGGCCTTCTGGTGGGGGTTCTCCCCGTAGCGGAGGGCCTGGGCCTTGCGGAGGGGGATGGTGAAGCGTTCGGAGGAGGGCTCGACCTCGGGGGGGAGGTGGCTGCCGAGGTAGGCGGCGATGAGGCTGTCGTAGTGGCTGGTGTGGGTGAAGACCTTCGCGGCGAGCTCGGCCCGGAGGGCGGGGGTGGTCTTCCCGTCTTTGGCGACCTGCTCCGCGACGCGGGGGTAGTCGGCGGGATCGACGACGACGGTGACGCTGGCGTAGTTCTTCGCCGCGCTGCGGAGCATGGAGGGGCCGCCGATGTCGATGTTCTCGATCGCCTCGTGAAGCTCGACGCCGGGGCGGCGGATGGTGGCCTCGAAGGGGTAGAGGTTGACGATGACGTAGTCGATCGGGGTGATCCCGGCCTCGGCGGCCTGCTTTTCGTGCTCGGGATTGCCTCGGACGAAGAGGAGCCCGCCGTGGACCTTCGGGTGGAGGGTCTTCACCCGGCCGTCCATCATTTCGGGGAAGCCGGTGATTTCCGAGATGTCGGCGACCGGGAGCCCGGCCTCGCGGAGGGAGCGCGCGGTGCCGCCGGTGGAGACCAGGTCGACTCCGGCCTGGTGGAGGACCTTGGCGAGATCGACGAGGCCGACTTTATCGGAAACGGAAAGAAGGGCGCGAGGCATCGGTTGACTTTGGGCGAAACGGGGGAGATTTCAACCCTTAACCCTTCGGAGGAGGATTGCGAAATCTCTCTTTTCCCACTCTGGACAAATATCGGGAAGTTCCTCTAGCGTTTGACCTTAGAATGGAGATTGGCGAACACCGCTTTTTTAAGGGATTTCCGCAGGAGGCGATCGACCTGTTGCGGAAGGATGCCGAAATCGTCGAGCTGATCCCCAGCCAACTCCTCTTCAGCGAGGGAGACAAACCCGACGGCGTCTACCTGGTCCTGGAGGGGGAGATCAACATCGTGAAGGCGGGCGCCGACGGTGCGATGCGGACCCTGGCCACGATGAAGGCCGACGATGCCTTCGGCGAAATGGGCGTCTTCGACCAGGCCCCGCGCAGCGCCGGGGCGCAGGCGACGGCGGCGGCCCCCGCGAAGCTGGCCCGGATCGGGGGCGAGTTGCTGATGCACACCCTCTCCGTCGCCTCCGGCCAGACGGTGGTCAATTTCATCCAGCCGATCTTCGACCGCCTCCGCCAATCGAACTCGAAGTACATGAACGACATCGTCCGCAAGGAGAAGATGTCTCTCATCGGCGAGATGGCGAACACGATCATCCACGACATCCGCGGCCCGTTCCAGTCGGTGCAGCTCGGCTCCGAGCTCCTGCTGGAGATGCACGGGGACGACGCGACGAAGGACATCTGCAAGATGATCGGCCTCCAGATCAACCGCGTCGCGGTGATGGCGGAGGAGTTGCTGGAGTTCTCCCGCGGCACCTCGAAGCTGACGATGGAGAAGGTCGATCTCCATACGCTGATGGACGAGTTCCAGTTCCTGAACAAGGACCTCTTCCGCGACAAGCAGATCCCGATCACGTTCGAATCGGCCTCCGTCTTCGTCGAGGCCGACCGACACAAGCTGATGCGGACGGTCCAGAATATCGTGAACAACGCCCTCGATGCCCTCAAGGGGCGGCCCGAGGTGAAGATCCGCGTCGTCTCCGGCCCCCTCGACGGGTTGGCGCAGATCCGGATCATCGACAACGGTCCCGGCATCCCGGAACAGATCCGCGCCCGCCTCTTCGAGCCCTTC
>CAISZB010000137.1 GCA_903889845.1 uncultured Verrucomicrobium sp.
CCTGAGGGGGCACCCCTCAGAAGCCTACAAACGCGCGGTGAGCATGGAGCGGTACATGGAAGCGTAGCGATTCTCCCCAGCCCCAACGGGCCGTACAATTTTCATGCCCCCACGCATTTTGAGATAGCCGGATGCCCATTTTCGTACAAAACTCAGCCCCGGCGGGGCGACGCCCCATAAACCTCTTCTGGAAACTACGACGACATGCCGGAACTAAGACGGGACCCCCTGGTGGGACGCTGGGTGGTCTTCTCCCCCGAGCGCAAGCAGCGCCCCCAAGACTTCCACCTCCAGAACGGGGCCCTGCAGGAACCGGGCGCCTTCACCTGGGGCAAGGAACACCTCACGCCGCCGGAAGTCTACGCCATCCGCAAGGAAGGCACGGAGCCGAACAGCCCCGGCTGGCAGGTCCGCGTCGTCCCGAACCGCTTTCCCGCCCTCCGCATCGAGGGGGACCTCATGCCCGAGGGGGACGGCCTCTACGACCGCATCAACGGCATCGGCGCCCATGAGGTCATCATCGAGACGCCCCACGCGACCGAGGCCCTGGAAGACCAGTCCGTCGAGGCCATCGCCAACGTCCTCAAGTCCTACCGCAACCGGATCATCGACCTGCGCCGGGACTCCCGCTTCCGCTCGATCCTCATCTTCAAGAACGTCGGCCCGATGGCCGGGGCCTCCCTGCGGCACGCCCACTCCCAGCTCATCGCCCTCCCCGTCGTCCCCCGGATGCTGCAGGAACGCCTCACGTCCGCCCGCGCCCACTACGCCGCGAAGGAGCGGAACCTCTTCGAGGACATCCTCCGTGCCGAGCACCGCGAGGGGAAGCGGATCGTTCTGGAGAACAACTCCTTCGCCGCTTTCTGCCCCTACGCCAGCCGCTTCCCCTTCGAACTCTGCCTCCTCCCGAAGCGGCAGAACCCCCACTACCACCACAGCAGCGATGCCGAGCTGGAGCTGGCCGCCGATGCCCTGAAGCAGCTCCTCCAGCGCCTGAACAAGGGCCTGGGCAAGCCCGACTACAACCTCATCCTCCACACCGCCCCCCTCCAACGGGAGGCGACGGAGGAAGCCCGCCTGGAGGCCGATTTCCGCTGGCACATCGAGGTCCTGCCCCGCCTCTCCGGGATCGCCGGGTTCGAGTTCGGCACCGGCTTCTTCATCAACAGCACCCTGCCCGAAGAGGCCGCCCAGTTCCTTCGCGCAGTGAAAATCCAATAACCCCCAGCCACAGGACCCCCCATGAACGTCGTCATCCTCTGGCACATGCACCAGCCGTATTACGTGAATCCGGTGACGAAGACGGCGATGATGCCGTGGGTGCGCCTCCACGCGGTGAAGGGGTACCTCGACATGGTCGACCTCCTCGACAGCGCCCCCGGCGTGAAGGTGAACTTCAACTTCACCCCCGTCCTGGTGCGGCAGATCGAGGAATTCGTCGAGGGCACCGTCACCGACCTCTGGGAAGACTGGAGCCGGAAACCCGCCGCCGACCTCAACGAGGAGGAGAAGCGGCGCATCCTGGAGAACTTCTTCAAGATCAACTGGGACAACCTGATCCATCCCTTCCCCCGTTATGCGGAGCTCCTGGCCCTGCGCGGCGCGAACTGGAACAGCCACACCCTCGACGCCGCGCTGAAGGCCTACTCCATCGCCGACTACCGCGACCTCCAGACCTGGTACAACCTCGCCTGGTGCGGCTTCTCCGCCGAGAAGCGCTTCCCCCTCCTGAAAGACCTGAAGAAGCAGGGCCGCAACTTCACCGAGGAACAGAAGAACGCCGTCCTCGACATCCACCAGAAGATCCTCGCCCTCATCCTCCCCCTCTACCGGGAGGCCGCCGCGAAGGGCCGCGCCGAGATCACGACGACGCCCTTCTTCCACCCCATCATGCCGCTGGTCTACGACACGAACCTGGCCCGCCGCTGCATGCCCCACGCGACGCTCCCCTCGCAGTTCTCCGCCCCGGAAGACGTCGCCGCCCACCTCCGCCTCGCCCAGGAACAACACACCCGCGTCTTCGGCGCCCCCGCCCGCGGCCTCTGGCCCTCGGAAGGCTCCATCGCGCCGGAGATCATCCCCCTCCTCCGCCAGGCCGGGATCGACTACTTCTGCACCGACGAGGGGAACCTCTTCCGCAGCCTCGACCAGGACCCCCACTGGCGCGGACACCGCGTCGATCACCTGGAACTCTTCCAGGGCTGGACCGTCGTCCACGACGGGGCCCGCGTCAACGCCCTCTTCCGGGAGCGCCCCCTCTCCGACTTCATCGGCTTCAACTCGGCCAAGGGGACGGCCCGGCAGTCGGCCGACCACCTCCTCCACCACCTGGAGCACCTGGCCACCGTCCGTACGGAACCGCACCACGCCGTCCTCCTCGCCCTCGACGGGGAGAACGCCTGGGAATCGTTCCGCGACGGCGGCGAGGGTTTCCTGAGTCTCTTCTATCAGGGCCTTGAAAAGAACCCCTCCCTCCCCACCCTGCGCCTCGCCGACTACTTCGACGCCCACCCCCCGAAGGTCGAGATCAGCCGCCTCCACACCGGCTCCTGGATCAACAGCGACTTCGACATCTGGATCGGCGACCCCGAGGAGAACAAGGGCTGGGAATGGGTCGGCAAAACCCGCGCCTTCCTCGTCCAGGTCCTGGCCAAGGGGAGCTTCACGAAGGAGCAGATCGAGGCCGCCTGGTGGGAAATCTACGCCGCCGAGGGGAGCGATTGGTTCTGGTGGTACGGCCCCGACTTCACGACCGACTGCGACTTCCTCTTCGACGACCTCTTCCGCACCCACCTGAAGAACGTCTACCGCATCCTCGGCTTCGAGCCGCCCGCCTACCTCGAAGTCCCGATCTGCCTCCCCGCCGTCGCCGAGGTCGCCTACACCCGCCCCCGCCTTCCGATCCGCCCCCCCATCACCGGGCGGCTGGAGACCTTCTTCGACTGGATCGGCTCCGGCTCCCTCGACCTCAACCGCCAGCAGACGGCCATGTTCCAGGCCGACCGCATCGGCCAGACCCTCTTCTACGGCTTCGACGAGAAGACCTTCACCCTCCGCCTCGACCTCCTCGCCACGCCGCAGGGCGTCGAGATCCACTTCGTCCAGCCCACCGACCTGCGAGTCATCCTCTCCCACGTCGGCGGGGCCTGGGTGGCGACGGCGGAACGGAGCGAGGACCACGTCACCTTCCGTCCCGTCTCCCTCCCCGCGGGGCAGGGCATCGCCGCCGCCTGGGACGATTTCTTCGTCGCCTCCATTCCCACCTCCGTCCTGGATTGGAAGCAGGGCACGACGGTCTCATTCTTTGTCAATGTCCTTGAGGGGGAAATGATCCGCGAGCGCTACCCGGAACGGGGCCTGATCGAGTTCCCCTCGCCCGGCCCCGACTTCGCGGCCAGCCAGTGGTTCATCTGATCCCCGTCCCCTTCGCTGCGCTCCCTGCAGCCCGTTCCCTTTCATCGTGAAAAAAGTCATCCTCACCTGGGCTGTCCACTTCCACCAGCCTCCCGGCAACTTCCGCGAAGTCATCGACCTCTACGCCTCCCGCACCTGCACCCCCTTCCTGGCGACCCTCGCCCGGCACCCGCAGGTCCGCCTCTCCCTCCACTTCTCCGGCGTCCTCCTGGCCTACCTGAAGGAACACCGCCCCGACCTGATCGAGACCCTCGCCGAACTCGTCCGCCGCAACCAGGTCGAACTCCTCGGCGGCGGCTTCTACGAGCCGATCTGGAGCCTGATCCCCCCGGAGGACGCCGTGGCGCAGCTCCGCAAGATGGCCGACTGGGTCCAGGACCACTTCGCCTGCGTCCCCAAGGGGGCCTGGCTCCCCGAATCGGTCTGGGAACCCCGCTTCGTCGAGATCCTCCACCGCGCCGGCTACGACTACGCCCTCCTGGAGGATTCCCTCTTCGAGGCCGTCGGCTGGCGGCGCGCGCAGCTCTACCGCGCCTTCGACGTCCCCTACCTGAATCGCCGCGCCGTCCTCTTCCCCTACCACCGCGTCTGGTCCCGGCAGATCCCCGCCGAGGGCCTCCGGGAAATCAAGGCCGCCTTCTCCCAGCTCGGCAACCGGCCCGAGGAGCAGATCGTGACCCTCGCCCAGTCGGGCGACCTCTACGGGCCGGGCCTCGACGCCGACTCCGACCGCCTCGCCCAGCTCTACGGCACGGAGAGCAGCCTCGGCACCTTCGAGGAATGGCTCCGCCACCTGGAGACCGAGCGGCACTGGATCGAGACCGCCCACTTCGCCGAGGTCGCCCGCCGCCGATGGCCCATCGCCGCGCCCGCCAGCGGCGCCTCCGATGACCTGGAGCCCTGCGTCCTGAACACCGTCGCCCGGCGCGAGTACGAGACCGCGCGGACCGAGCTCCAGCGCCGCTTCGACGGGGACCGCTTCATCAGCTACTTCCGCGCCGGGAATTGGAACGGCTTCCTGGGGAAATACGCCGAGTCCCGCCTTATGCTCAACCGCCTCCTCTGGCTGCGGGGCGAGGTGGAGAAACTCCCCCCCGGCCAGGTCCAGGTCCGCGAGGCGGCGACCGAGGCCCTCTTCTGCGCCGAGGAGCACACTACCTTCTGGCACGCCCGCACCGGGGGCGTCTACGCCAACTACCTGCGGGACGCCGTCTACCAGCGCCTCATCGAGGCGGAGAAGGCCCTCCACTCCCTCGACCGCCAGGAGACGCCGAAGGAGGTCCAGATCGACTACGACGGCGACGGCCACGACGAGGTCCTGCTCCGCGCGCGCGACGCCTCCGCCCTCGTCATCCCCCAATACGGCGGCAGCCTCTGCGAATACGACTACCTCCCCGCCGCCTACAACCTGGCGAACACCTTCCGCCGCCGCGTCGAGGTCTACCACGACACCACGCGCCTGGAGACCCAGATCGAGGACTGGTACGAACGGCGCCTCTTCCAGGACCACTTCGTCCCGACCAACACCACCCCGGCCTCCTTCAAGAACAACACCTTCGTCGAACACGGGGACTTCGTGAACCAACCCTACGAGATCCTCAAGACGGAGAACGACCGCGAGTCCTGCTCCACCGTCCTGGAACGGCAGGGCGGCCTCTACTTCGGCCGCGAGCGCCGCGCCCTGACCTGCCGGAAAGTCTTCCGCATGGAAAACCCGGGCCGCCTCACCGTCGAGTACACCCTCTCCAACCCGAGCGACCTGCCGACCGACCTCCTTTTCGTCAGCGAGGTCAACTACACCTGCCTCTCCGGCAATTCCCCGGAGCGCATCGTCCGCGTCGGCGACGGGGACCCCTTCCTCTGCGGCGCCGACTTCACCGCCGCGAAGCCGAAGGCGTGGACCGTCTCCGACGCCAGCCGGAAGCTCCTCTGGAAATGGACCGTCACACCGGGCGCCGACCTCTGGCACCATCCCATCCACACCGCCCGCGCCACCCCCGCCGGAGCCGCCCCCGGACGGACGGAATGGGACTACCAGGGCTCCGCCTTTCAGATCGTCTGGCCCCTGCGATTGAAGGCCAAGGAGGCGGGGACTTTCCGGATTGTCTGCGAGTTTCTGGCGTGTGAGGGGGAATAGGATGGCCTTGCGGCCCTTCGGGACTGGGGCGCGAACCCGTGTGGGTCGCGACGGACGCACGTTGTAGGCTTCTGAGGGGTGCCCCCTCAGGTTGGCTCCCGCCCCTGCCGATTGGTTTCCCCTTTGGGTGGATTGCGCTATCCCGCAGGCAGTCCCAGCTAAGAGCCTGTGTGGGAAGAAGCGCGTGCGGTGGAGGCTATTCTCC
>CAISZB010000138.1 GCA_903889845.1 uncultured Verrucomicrobium sp.
AGGGTTACCTCCTCGCCCTCGGCTTCGAGAAGCCGGAGAGCATCCCCTTCCTCAACGGCATCGGCAGCGTCGTGGAGCAGCTCGGCATGCCCCTCGTGGCCGATCCCGGCTGGGGCTTCCGCATCATGACGGTCATCTCCCTCACCACCGGGACGATGGTCCTCATGTGGCTGGGCGAGCAGATCACGGAGAAAGGCATCGGCAACGGCGTCTCCCTCATCATCACCGTCGGCATCCTGGCCCGGTTCCCCGCCGCCCTCGTCAACGGCTGGCAGAAGCTCATCTCCGGCGGCAGCCCGCTCCTCGTCATCCTCATGATCCTCTTCCTCCTCATCGTCATCGCGGGGACCATCGCCATGACGCAGGCGGTGCGGAAGATCATCGTCCAATACGCGAAGCAGGTCCGGGGCAACCGCGTCTACGGCGGCCAGTCCTCCTTCCTCCCGCTGAAGGTGAACTACGCCGGGGTCATGCCGATCATCTTCGCGCAGGCCATCCTCCTCTTCCCCGCCATGCTGATGGGTTTTGCCTCCAAGCAGCAGTGGGTCGCCGACTTCGCGCGGAGCCTTGCCTCCGGCTGGCTCCACTACGCCTTCACGGTCCTGATGATCCTCTTCTTCTCCTACTTCTGGGTTGCCACCCAGTTCAACCCCGTCCAGATCGCCGACGACCTGAAGAAGAACGGGGGCTTCATCCCCGGCGTCCGCCCCGGACAGCCCACGGCCGACTTCCTCGACTTCACCATGACGCGCCTGACCCTCGCCGGGGCGATCTTCCTCTCCGTCCTCGCGGTGCTCCCCATGGTCATCCAGTACTGGCTCCGCGTCCCCGCCCTCACGGCGCAGTTCTTCGGCGGCACCAGCCTCCTCATCATGGTCGGCGTCGTCCTCGACACCATGCGCCAGACGGAGACCTACCTCCTCCAGCGCCATTACGACGGCTTCCTGAAGCGCGGCAAGGTGAAGGGCCGTTCCGCCATGGCCTCCTCCGCGCAGGGCAACGCCGCCTCCAACGACTCCGTCATCTGGCTCTGGACCGGCATCGCCCTCCTCATCATCGCCGGCCTCACCATCGCCCTCATTAAGCACTAGCGTTAACCTGCGCCCCCTTCGCGCCCCCCTCCCATGATTCCCATCAAGCGCCCCGCCGAGATCGATGGGATGCGCCGGGCCGGGGAGTGCGTCGCCGAGGTGCTGGAGAAAGCCTCCGCCTTCGTCGCGCCCGGCCTCACCACGCGGGAACTCGATGCCTTCATCGCGGCGGAGATCGCCCGCCTCGGGGCGAAGAGCGCCTTCCTCGGCTACCGCGGTTTCCCCGCCCATGCCTGCATCTCCGTCAACGAGGAGGTCGTCCACGGCATCGCCGGTTCCCGGCGCCTCCAGATCGGGGACATCGTGAAGCTCGACATCGGCCTCATCAAGGACGGCTGGATCGGCGACACCGCCACCACCGTCCCCGTCGGCCTCGTGGAGCCCTCCGTCTCGAAGCTCCTCGACGTCACCCGCGCCTCCCTCTACGAGGGCATCGCCCAGGCGCTCGAAGGGAACCGCGTCGGCGACATCTCCCATGCCGTCGAGCAATACGTCGTGAAGCACGGCTTCACCGTCGTCCGGGAATTCGTCGGCCACGGCGTCGGGCGGAAGCTCCACGAGGAGCCGCAGGTCCCCAACTACGGCCGCCCGCGCAACGGCCCGAAGCTCAAGGCCGGAATGACGATCTGCATCGAGCCCATGGTCAACGTCGGCCGCTGCGACGTCCGCATCCTGGCCGACAACTGGACCGTCGTCACCATCGACGGGCAGAAGTCATCCCATTTCGAACACGTCGTCCTCGTCACCGAGGGGGAACCGGAGATCCTCACATGCCTCGCCGGGACTGCATCGAAGTAGAGGGGATCGTCCTGGACGCCCTCCAGAGCGGCATTTTTCGCGTGGAACTGGCCAATGGACACCGTCTTTTGGCCCACGTTTCGGGAGAAATGCGAATGAATTTCACAAAAGTATTGCAAGGCAGCAAAGTACTGCTAGAAATTTCACCTTACGACTTGAGTCGAGGACGCATTGTCTCTCGACGGGAATAGTCGTAAGCAAACTTGACTCGTGATGGGTCAAGAAATTTTATTTTAGATTTTTTATGAAGGTCAGAGCCTCAGTGAAGCGTCGTACGTCGGATTGTCAGGTCATCCGTCGCAAAGGGCGTATTTATATCATCAACAAGAAGAACCCGCGCCTGAAACAGCGCCAAGGCTGATTCGCGGGAACCGCTACTAGAATCCAAGGAAAAAATATGCCTCGCTTATTGGGAGTCGACATTCCTGGCGACAAACGCCTCGAAGCCTCTTTGCCCTACATTTATGGAATTGGTCCGACCCGGGCCAAGCAGATCTGCGAACAGGCCGAGATCGACCCGAGCATCCGCGCCAAGGAGCTGACCGACCAGCAGCTCAACCGGATCATCAGCGTGATCCAGGAGAACAAGTTCATCATCGAAGGCGACCTGCGCCGGGAACTCCAGCAGAACCTGAAGCGCCTCCAGGCGATCAACTGCTACCGTGGCGTCCGCCATCGCCGGGGTCTCCCCGTCCGCGGCCAGCGCACCGGCACCAACGCCCGCACCCGCAAGGGCCCGCGCAAGACTGTCGGCGTCGTCCGCAACAAGGACGCGAAGGCCGGCAAGACCTAGGATCGAAGTCCGTCCCTCCTCTTTAAAAGAAAAGACAGCAACCCCCGACCCCGTAATCAGTCATGTCCGACGAAGTTAAAAAGCAGCCCAAGGAGCAGTCCAAGGCTGAGGCGCCCGCCGCCGCCGCCCCCGCCGCCGCGGGTGAGAAAAAGTCCGCTCCTAAGAAAAAGGACGAAGCGAAGGCTGCCGCCGCCGCTCCGGCTGCCCCCGCCGCCGACCTCAACCTCGACCTCTCCCTCGATCCGAACATCATCGAGAAGCCGAAAATCGTCAAGGCGAAGGGGAGCAAGAACATCCACATCGGCGTGGCCCACGTCCTTGCCTCGTTCAACAACACCATCGTTTCGATCACCGACCTCAGCGGCAACGTCATCGGCTGGTCGAGTGCCGGCAAGTGCGGCTTCCGCGGCTCGAAGAAGTCGACCGCCTACGTCGCCCAGGTCGTCACGCAGGACGCCTGCCGCCAGGCCATGTCCCACGGGTTGAAGGAAGTCAGCGTCCGGGTGAAGGGCCCCGGCACGGGCCGCGAGTCGGCCGTCCGCGCCCTCCAGGCCGTCGGGCTCGACGTCACCACCATCCTCGACGTCACCCCCGTCCCCCACAACGGCTGCCGTCCGCGCAAGCAGCGCCGCGTCTGATCCGACGCGACTCAGCATCCCACGGCACCCCACCTTTCATCCCAGGAGAATCCATCCCATGGCTCGTTATACCGGTCCCCGCACCAAGAAAAGCCGCCGTTTCGGCGCCCCCATCTTCGGCCCCAGCAAAGCCCTCGAACGCCGTTCCTACGCCCCCGGCCAGCACGGCGAGAAAAGCCGCCGCAAGGTTTCCGAATACGGCGTCGCCCTCGGCGAAAAGCAGAAGCTGAAGCTCATGTACGGCGTCCTCGAACGGCAGTTCCGCCGCTACTTCGAGGTCGCGCAGAAGAAGCGCGGCGTCACCGGCCTCCTGCTCCTGCAGCTCCTTGAGGCCCGGCTCGACAACGTCGTCTTCCGCCTCGGCTTCGCCAACTCCCGCCGCTCCGCCCGGCAGTTCATCGGCCACGGCCACATCCGCGTGAACGGGAAGAAGGTCTCCATCGCCAGCTACAGCACCCGCCCCTCCGACGTCGTCGAGGTCGTGGACAAGCCCCAGGCCCGCAAACTCGCCGAGAAGAACCTCGAAATCATGCAGATCGCGCCCGTCCCGGACTGGCTCCTGCTCGACAAGGGCGCCTTCAAGGGCGAGATCAAGCGCATCCCCAGCCGCGAGGAAATCGCCCCGATCGCGAACGAGCAGCTCGTCGTCGAGCTCTACTCGCGCTAAGCGCTAAAGTGCCCGTGCCCAACAGCGTTTTAGTCGACGGCGAATCATCCCCTCACAGCAACTCAACCGGACACAAACCTACTGCTATGCCCATCCGTTTAGGCCGTTTTGAAATCCCGAACCGCCTCGTCAAGGACGAAGCGAGCGCGACTCCCACCTATACCAAGTTCGTCGCCGAGCCCTTCGAGGCCGGCTACGGCCACACCATCGGTAACTCCCTCCGCCGCGTCCTCCTCTCCTCGCTGGAAGGGGCCGCCATCACCTCGGTGAAGCTGGAGGGGGCGCTCCATGAGTTCGCCACCCTGCCGGGCGTCGTCGAAGACGTCACCGACATCGTCCTGAACCTGAAGAAGGTCCTCCTGGTCTCCCACAAGCGCGACTCGATCACGCTCGGGATCAAGGTGAACAAGGCCGGTGCCGTCACCGCCGCCGACATCCAGGCCGACTCCAACATCCAGGTCGTCAACCCGGACCAGCTGATCTGCACCCTCGACTCGAAGCGCTCCTTCGAGGCCGAGATCGAGATCAAGACGGGCCGCGGCTACTTCCCGGGCGAGCAGAACAAGAAGGAAGAGCAGGCGATCGGCGTCATCCCGATCGACTCCCTCTTCTCGCCGGTTCGCCTGGTCAAGTACGCGGTGGAAAACACCCGCGTCG
>CAISZB010000139.1 GCA_903889845.1 uncultured Verrucomicrobium sp.
CCTTCTGTTCCCACCATCGCAGAGGCAAAAGTTCCCCTTTGACACCCCCAGGTAAGACGTTATCTTACCTTCCATGACCACCGCCGTTTCCAGCAAGGGCCAGATCGTCCTGCCCGCCAACATCCGGAGGCAGGATGGGATCGAGCCAGGGCAGCAGTTCGAGATCGAGCGGCTGAAACGGGGGGAATACCGGCTGGTGCGCTGCGCCCCCCGCCCCAACGAGGGCGTGGTCGATTGGCTCCTTTCCTGCCCCGACAAGGGCTACTTCACCCCCGTCGCCTCCGAATCGACCGACACGCTCTGATCTTTTGTGACGTTCCTGGTCGATGCCAACGTATTGAGCGAGCTGACAAAACCCCAGCCCGATCCGAAGGTGCTGGCGTGGTTGCGGCGGCACGAGAGCCGGATCGTCGTCGATCCCGTCATCCTCGGCGAACTCCGTTTCGGCATCCTCCTCCTGCCGAAAGGCAAACGCCGCCAACAACTCGAACGGTGGTTCGAGGAAGGGGCGCGGCGGATCGCCTGCCTCCCGTGGGATGCCGCCACAGGACTCCGCTGGGCCGAGTTGCTGGCTGCATTGCGCGCCTCAGGCGAATCGATGCCGATCAAGGACAGCATGATCGCCGCCACGGCCCTAGCCCATGGCCTGACCCTCGCCACGCGCAACGGAAGGGACTTCGCCAAGGGGAAAGTCCCTCTCGTCAATCCGTTCGACTGAATTGCATCCCCTCCCCCTTTTCCCTATTCCTGACAAATGCCCCAGCGCTACTTCCTCACCACTGCCATCGACTACGTCAACGGGCGGCCCCACCTCGGCCACGCCTACGAGAAGATCCTGGCCGACGTGATGGTGCGCCATCGGCGAAGCCTGGGGGACGATGTCTTCTTCCTCACCGGCGTCGACGAGCACGGACAGAAGGTCCAGCAATCGGCCCAGAAGGCGGGCCTCACCTCTCAGGCGTTCTGCGACCAGGTCAGCGACCAATTCCGCGCCCTCTGGCAGCGCCTCGGCCTCTCGAACGATCGCTTCGTCCGGACGACCGATCCCACCCACAAGACCTACGTCCGCGACTGCCTCCAGAAGCTCCACGACAAAGGCGAAATCTACTTCAAGGAACACGAGGGCTTCTACAGCGCCCGCGCGGAGCAGTTCGTCACGGAAAAGGATCAGGTCGACGGGAAGTGGCCCGAAATCTACGGCGAAGTCGTGCAGACGAAGGAGCCGAACTACTTCTTCAAACTCGCCGCCTATCAGGACTGGCTCCGCCAATACATACTCGACCACCCCGACTTCATCTTCCCCGCCTTCCGCCGGAACGAAGTCCTGGCCGCCCTCGAAAATCCCATCGGCGACCTCTGCATCTCCCGCCCGAAGAGCCGCCTCGAATGGGGCATCCCGCTCCCCTTCGCCGAGGACTTCGTCACCTACGTCTGGTTCGACGCCCTCATCAACTACGTCTCCTTCGCCGATCCGGGCCTCCCGACCGACCGCTGGCCCGCCGACGTCCACCTCATCGGCAAGGACATCCTCATCCCCGCCCATGCCGTCTACTGGCCCATCATGCTGAAGGCCCTGGGATTGGAACTGCCGCGGCAACTCGTCGTCCACGGCTGGTGGATGAACCGGGGCGCGAAGATGAGCAAATCGGTCGGCAACGTGATCGATCCCGAGCCCTATGTCGAAACCTTCGGTCCCGACGCCCTCCGCTACTTCGTGATGCGGGAGATGTCCCTCGGCCAGGACGCCGACTTCACCGACGATAAATTCCTCCAACGCTACCAAAGCGACCTCGCCAACGACTGGGGCAACCTCGTCCAGCGGAGCCTCTCCATGATCGTGCGGTACCGGGACGGCATCGTCCCCACGCGTCCCGCCGACATTCTCACCCCCCTCGACCGCGACCTCGAAAGCGAGGCAACGATCGTCCTCTTCCGCGAAGCCATGGAGGCGAAACAAATCCACATCGCCCTCCAGCACCTCTGGGCCTACCTCCAGCAGGCGAATCAATACGTGGAGCAGAGCGCCCCGTGGAAGCTGGCAAAGGACCCCGTCCTGGCCCCGCGCCTCGACGTCGTCCTCGCCACCCTCGCCGAAGTCGTCCGCCGCGTCGCCGTCCTCACCGCCTCCGTCCTCCCCCACACCTCGGAGAAAGTCTACGCGATGCTGAACCTCCCCGTGACGCCCGAGTCGTTCCGCCTCTCCGAAGCCGCCTACGGCTCCCGCCTGGAAGGGAAGCCCATCCAGGCCCCCACGCCGCTCTTCCCGCGGATCGAGGAAGAGAAGAAGGCCTAGGAAATCTTCTCCCTTACTTCGATCAGGCGCTCCCCCGCGACAATCCGCTCGCGAATCTCGGGCCACAAGGGAAGAACCGATTCGATCAGTGCCCGTTTGGAAGTATTCCCGATGCGGAGCCAGATAATCACGGGAGCCTCCCGACTCGAAAGCAACCGTTCGGCGAAATCCTCATCCTTCGTCAGGACGACGGCTTGGTTTTGCAGTGCGTACGCCCAAATGGCCGAATCCCCGGCTTCCCTTAACCCGATTTCCCGGACGGCAACGGCGTCTTCCCCGATATTTCTCAATGCCCAAGCCAACGCCGGGGAAAGCTGCGCATCGACAACGAGCTTCACCGGGAAACCAAAACAGCGTGATTGGCTTGCGCCGAGGCGTATTGGAGGGCGGCCCGCAGGTCGTCAACCTCCAGATCGGGATAGTCGGCCAGGATTTCCTGTTCTGCCACCCCCGCCGCGAAGAGATCGAGCACATCGGAAACCCGAATCCGCATTCCCCGGATGCAGGGACGCCCCCCGCACTGCTCGGGATTGAAAGTAATGCGCTCCAGGTAGTGCATGAGGAAAACCTAGCTTATTTGGCACCCGCTGTCACCCGCTCTTCCGATCCCCTCACATACTCCACCACCCCGCGCGTGATCGCTTCGCCGAATTCGGCGAAGATGCTGGGCTGGTCCTTCCCCGCGACGAGGCGGGTGCCGTCGTAATCGCCCGCGATGAGGCGCGGGTAGGCGTCGTCGGCGTTCATGTAGGGGCCCTCGATGAAGACGACCGGGCCGGGGAAGGCCCGGTTCGCCAGGAGATTCCTCGCGTAAATATAGGGATGGACGCCGACGCGGCGGACGGCGGGCCAATCCTTGTATTCCTCCGGCAGGATGTGCCACGCCGCCTCCAGCGAGGCGGCGACCTTCTCCGCGACGCCCAGCTCGGTCCCGGCACTCTGCTCCAGCAGCTTCGCGACGAGGCCGTAGCGCTCGTCCTCGTAGTCGACTTCCTCTGCGGCGTATTGGCCATGGACGAAGACGACCAGCCGGCTGTTCGGGACCAGGTGCGGGTGGTCGGGCTCCCCCCACGGGGCGGCGTTGAAGTGGACGCAGAGCGTGAGGTCGGGCCGGGGCCGCATCGCGGCGATCTTCGCGGCGCGGGCCTCGATCTCCTCCGTCCGGTAAAAGAGCTTCTCCGCCGTCACCCGGATCTTCTTCTCCAGCACATCGGGCGGGAGGAGGAGGGGCCGATCGCTCCCGTCCTTCAGGACGTCGATGGCTATTTGGCGGAGATTGTCGGGACGGAGGGAGGTAACGGGTTCCTCTGTCCGCTTCGTCCAAAGCACCGTCGCCCCCGCCTTCTCCAGCGCGGCGGCGGCACGGCGGCAGGCCAGGAGCGTCAGGTGGGCCTCCAGCACGGGCGGATCGTCGCCGACCTGGAAAAAGCGCTCCTCCATCCGCGCCCACTCCCCGCCGATGTGTCCCGGGTCGAGGCAAACGACGAGGCCGGAGAGCGGCTTCTGCGGATCGGGCGTCGCAGGCCGGGCGGGGAAAAAGCCGGGAACGGCCTTCTTCGCCTCCTTGCTTTTGGCGAAGCGGAGATGAAACCGGGGAACCGTCTTCGCCTTGTCGGCATAGAAAACCGCCTCGGCGTCGGAGACATCGGCATAGGCCAGGAACTCCCGGACCGAGTCGGGGCCGGAGGCATAGAGCCGCTCAAGGGCCCGGTCGAACTCGGCGCGGGTCACCGTCTCCTGCCGGGGCTCCAGTCGGGACCAGTCGGGCAGGGGTTCCCCTGGAGTGAGGTGGGGTTTGAAGGGACCGGCAGGGGCCGCACTGGCCTCCGGGGTGGAAGGAATTTCCTGCGCCTGAAGCGGCGCGAGGACCGCAGCGATAAAAACAAAAACAGCGGGGAGGAGTGTCACTAAA
>CAISZB010000140.1 GCA_903889845.1 uncultured Verrucomicrobium sp.
AGGGCGATGTCTTCGCCCAGCACAGCGCGATCCAAGACCCCCAGAAGCGGGGCGAATTCTACGCGAAGCACATCGCCTCGCGTTTCACCAAGTAACGGAGATTTCCCATGCCTAATACTCTCGGCACGACGAACGGGCTTATTGTTGCCCAGCGCACTCTCGAAACCCTTCTCTCGCAGTTCCCCGTCCTCGGCCTCATCACGACCGACTTCTCCAGCGAGGTGAAGCGGTTCGGCCAGCAGGTAGTGACCCGCGTTGTCTCCCCCACCACGGCGAGCGACTACGATCCGGCGAACGGTTACGTCTCGACCCCGCGTGCGGTGGTCGATGTGAACGTCACGATCAACAAGCACAAGCATCACACGTACGATGTGAACGACCAGGAGCGGTCTTCGACCAGCCGCGACCTGATCCAGGAGTGGGCCGACACCGCCGCCCACGCCCTCGGCGCGGCGATGGTGAACGATCTCACCGCCCTGGTGACTCCGGCCAATTTTAACGTGGCCGGTCAGACCAGTGTCATCACGGCGGCGAACTTCAATCGGACGGCAGTGGTCGGCCTTCGCACCGCCTTGAACAAGCGGTTCGTCCCCGACGTGGGCCGGTTCCTCGTCCTGAACTCGGACTACGCCGGAGCCCTGGCCGACGATACGACCGTGGTGGCGAATCTCTACAACCGAGACGCGAACACGATCAGCACCGGTCAGCTCCCGCCGATCCATGGGTTCCAGATCGCCGAGTACTCGGCTCTGCCCGACAACGGGATCAACCTGACCGGCTTCGGCGGCAACAAGGAGGCACTGGTCATCGCCACCCGCCTCCCCGACCTTCCGAGCGGCGATGTTCCCCTGGGCGGCACCATCGACGTGGTGACGGAGCCGAACACCGGCCTGAGCGCCCAGGTACGCCAGTGGTACAACTTCCAGCTCGGCAAGGAATACCGGACGATCACCCTCATGTACGGCATGTCGGTGAATGTTGGGGCTCCGGGCCGCCTCCAGCTCATCACCAGCGCCTAATGAATCCCGTCCTGACCATCGCCCGCGACGAGTCCGGCAAGTTCGCCGTCCTCTTCGTGGGCCAGAACGGGGTGGACGGGGAGCAGGCTCTCGCCGTCTCTACCGACCTCGACCTCCTCCGCAGCCGTGGACTGCGGGGGAAGGTCCGGGTTCAGGTGGTGCGAGGGCCGTTCATCGACGTCTTCCGGTCGAGTCAGGTTGACGTCGGCGACGACAAGGCTAAGAGACGCTAATTACTTCACCGGAGCCTGCCACAGCCTCTCGACCTCTGAAAGAAGTCCTTGGATCACCATCTCCATACGCTCCGGGGGCGTCTCTCTCGGTACTGTTGCCCGTCGCTTAATGGTGTCCAGTAATGGCTCGATAGGCCGCAGATCAGGGTACGACGGGAACTCGAGATCCATTTGATTAACCGTTGTCACAATCGAGGGTCCATCTGTGATTGCTCCAAAAACTCGACACCGGCGCATTATCATCGCGGCGGCCCGATCATTGGTGACGAAAATGACGAAAGGGCGATCCGCCACGGTCGTGAAATGCAACTGATGAGCGAAGGCAAGTAAAAGCGAATCATACGCCGCTCCCCAGGCTCCCTTATACGGACCCTTCTTTTTGAAACCCAGCATGCGAATCGCATCACTATCATCTGCGAAAAATGCTATAGCGGTCTGGGCTGCAAAGACCGCGATGCAATCTAGATCATTAATGGCCCAGTCGAGATACTGTCTCAGTTTTTCGATTGGAAGGGCGGTGGGATTGGCTTCCTGAATCTGAAATATCTTCAGAAACGAGGCGAAAATCGGTCGAACCTTCCCGGTCATATGGGCGACCGTCGCGGCAAAGTCAGCCTCCGGAAGAGTGACGCTCCGGTCGGGACCATTCACCCCTAAGCACATCCTTTCCACTCGTGCCCACTTCGATGGAAAGCTGAGAGCTTCCTTGTCGTATCTCTCTCGATTAAGCACGCTCTTTTCAGCATCGAGAGCGCGTTCCAAAAGCCCAAAAGCAGGCACGATTTCAGCATTCAAGGTGGCGATCCTTGCGATCAGAGCAGTCAGCCTTGCCTTGCTGGCGTCATTCGTCTTCCCATTGGCCGCATCCTCAATGTCGATACAGACATTGGTATCGAAAAAGAAGGCCACTCCTCGGCGATACGCCTCCGGCGCAAGAACCCTTGGAGCCTCGGGCATCGGCTCTTCTCCCGGGACAACATAAAAGTACTGTTCCAAACCCAAATCTGTAGGGCCGGGGTGTACAGGCATAGAT
>CAISZB010000141.1 GCA_903889845.1 uncultured Verrucomicrobium sp.
CCTCCAGGCCCCCACCGGCTCGGGGAAATCGACCCAAGTCCCGCAGATCGTCCTCGACCGGGGCCTCGCCGGGGACGGGGAAATCGTCGTCCTCCAGCCCCGCCGCCTCCCGGCGCGGATGCTCGCCGCCCGCGTCGCCTCGGAGCGGCACGGGAAGCTGGGCGACGAGGTCGGCTACCAGATCCGGTTCGACCGCGTCTGCTCGGACAAGACCCGCATCCGGTTCGTCACGGAGGGGCTCCTCCTCCGCCAGATGCTCGGGGAACCGAGGCTGCCCGGCGTCTCCGTCCTCGTCTTCGACGAGTTCCACGAACGCCACCTCTACACCGACCTCACGCTGGCCCGCGCCCTCGACCTCCAGAAACGGCACCGGCCCGACCTCAAGATCATCGTCATGTCGGCGACCCTGGAAGCAGGCCCCCTGGAAACCTACCTCGCCCCCTGCCGCACCCTTTCCTCCTCCGGGCGGACCTTCCCCGTCACCCACGAATACCTCGACCGGCCCGCCGACCTCGACCGCTACCCGGTCTGGCAACTCGCCGCCGACGAACTGAGCCGCATCCTGCCGAAGCACCCGGAGGGCGACGTCCTCATCTTCATGCCGGGCGGCTACGAGATCGACCGGACCATCGGCGCCGTCCGCGCCGCCCTGCGGGAGAGCGAATGGATCGTCCTCCCCCTTCACGGGGAACTCCCTCCCGCCGCGCAGGACGCCGCCGTCAATCGTTACGAGGGGAAGCGGAAGGTCGTCGTCTCGACGAACGTCGCGGAGACCTCCCTCACCATCGACGGCATCCGCATCGTGATCGATTCCGGCCTCGCCCGGATCGCCCGCTTCGATCCCCATCGCGGGATCAACACCCTCCTCGTCGAGAAAATCGCCCGCTCCTCCGCCGACCAGCGGGCGGGCCGCGCTGGCCGGACCGCCCCCGGCCACACGCTGCGCCTCTGGACGGAGAAAGAGCATTCCCAACGCGCCGTCGCCGAACTGCCCGAAATCCGCCGGATCGACCTCTCCGAGGCCGCCCTCTCCCTGAAGGCGGGTGGCATCGGCAGCCTCCGCGACTTCGCCTGGTTCGAGGCCCCCGATCCCCGCGCCCTGGAACGGGCCGAAGACCTCCTCCACGACCTCGGCGCCTTCGACCACGACGGGAACCTGACCGCCGTGGGGCGGAAGATGGCCCACTTCCCCATGCACCCCCGCTACGCCCGGATGCTCCTGGAGGCGGGGCAAGCTCAAAACGGCTGCGTCCGCCCCGTCGCCCTCATCGCCGCCCTCACCCAGGGCCGTCCGATCCTCCTGCGCGATGTCGACAAGAAGACCGACGGCCTCCGCGACGATTTCCTCGGCGGGGAGAACGAGTCCGATTTCTTCCTCCAGATGCGGGCGTGGCGCTATGCGGAGAAGAGCGGCTTCTCCATGGAGAAGTGCCGCCCCCTCGGCATCCACGCCCAGGCGGCCCGGCAGGTCGGCCCGATCCTCGACCACTTCCTCAAGGCGGCGAAGGGGCAGCACCTCCCCATCGAGGAGACGCCCGCCCCTTCCGAGGCGATCCGCAAATGCCTTCTCCTCGGCTTCTCCGACCACCTGGCCCGCCGCCTCGACGGGGGGACGCTCCGGTGCGACCTCGTCCATAAACGGCGCGGCACCCTCGTCCGGGACAGTGCGGTCCGGGACGCCCCCCTCTTCGTCGCCGGAGAAGTCCGCGAGGTCGATTCCCGCAACACCCGCTCCGGCAAGGATGTCGAAGTCCTCCTGAGCCAGGCGACGGCGGTCGAGGAGGCGTGGCTGCGTGAACTCTTCCCCGACGATTTCAGCACCGGGGCCGAGACCCTTTTTGATGAGAGTTTAAAGCGCGTCGTCCAGAAAACGCGGACCCTCTTCCGCGATCTCGTCCTACGCCAATCGGGCGAGGAAGCCCCCGACCTCGACGCCGCCGCGCGGCTCCTCGCGGAGCGGGTCCTCGACGGGCGGATGCCCCTCCACGGCTGGGACGACGCCGTGGAGCAATGGATCGTCCGCCTCAACCGCCTCCGCGAATGGATGCCCGAACTGGGCCTCCCCGCGCTGACCCCGGAGGACCGCGTCGCCATCGTCGAGCAACTCTGCCACGGCGCGACGAGTTACCGGGAGATCAAGGACCGCCCCGTCTGGCCCGCCGTGAAAAGCTGGCTCTCCGGCGCGCAGCAGGCGTGGCTCGACCAATACGCGCCGGAGCGGGTCGAATTGAAAACGTCGAAGGGCGAGCGCCGCGCGAAGATCACCTACGCGACGGAGGGGAGCCCCGTCCTCGCCGCCCGCATCCAGGACCTCTACGAGGTGAAGGGCGACCTCCGCATCGCCTCGGGCCGCGTCCCCGTCACGATCCACATCCTGGCCCCCAGCCAGCGCCCGATCCAGGTCACCTCCAGCCTGGAGACGTTCTGGAAGGAATCCTACCCGAAGCTGAAGATCGAGCTCTCCCGCAAGTACCCGAAGCACGAGTGGCGATAGGGCGGGAAAGAGCCGAATCGGCTGGCATCGAACTCAGTCCGTGCCAGACTCCAAATCGGCCATGAAGATCGATTCCCCGTTCTTCCATTACTCGACGCCGGGAAACTGGATGGAGTGCTTCGGCGACAGGGAACCCTCCATTTGGCTGATTATCCTGGCCTTGTGCGGCGTCTCCCTCGTCATCAGCCTGTTCCTCTTCTCGGTGAATTTCCGCCGCGACCCGGGCGACATCACTCTCAAACCCTTCGCCAAAGTCCCCGTAACCGAGGGCGGCATGAGCAACCACAGCTATGCCATCCTCATGCACCTGACGATCCTACTCGACTTTCCCTTTTTCCCGCTCGGCATCGCCATCCCCCTGATCCTCTGGCTCTTCAAGCGGGATCGGGACACCTTCATCGACCACGCCGGGAGAAACATCCTCAACTTCAACCTCTCCCTCCTCCTCTACTCGCTGCTCTGCGTTCCGTTCGTCTTTCTGTTCGGCCTGGGGATGCTCGGCCTCTTTCTTCTGGCACTCCTTGGCCTCATCTGCCCCGTCCTGGGAGCAATCCGAGCGAGCGAGGGGCGGGTCTACGAGTACCCGTTCGCCATCTCCTTTCTGAAGCCCCCCGCTGCCACTTCATCCGAAGGTTAGCCCCTCATCGACGCGGCGCGGCGGGCTGAGTAAAGATATTGATCGGCAGCGCCACCCGGTCGTTCCGCAGGTAGACGAGGACCGGGGCGTCTTCCTTCTTGATCTTGATCCGCGCCGCGAGGCGGTAGTTGTCCCGGATCAGCGCGGCCAGCTCGGGGCAGATGATGAAGCGGGAGCGGACGGGCGGCCAGGGCCAGGAGGGATTGTAGGAGACCGTCGCCGCGTCGACGAAGAAGGCGGGCAGCGAGCGATGCAGGTCCCGGACGTAATCCTCCTGGTAATCGGCCTGTTCCCGGCCGGAGACGATCGAGAAATTCGTCACGATGTCCCGGACGCCGGGCGGCAATCCGGCGTTGATGTAGAAATCGGGCTCGAAGCCCCACACCGCCATCCGGTCCCCGGGCCGCGCCCGCTGCCGGATGAATTTCCCGAGGGGATCGGATACCTTCACCGCGTCGTCCTCGATCTGCCAGTAGAGCGGCCTCGGATCGGCGGGCCCCGCCGAGACGAAGAAGAAGGCCGCCACCGGCAGCGTGGCCAACGCGATCCCCGCCGCCAAGACCGCCGCCCGCCGGGGCGCACTGAAATGGGGCAGGGCATGGCGCGTCGCCCAGGCCGCCGCGACCGTCGCCGGGACGAAGAGGAAGAAGAGGTAGTGGATGTAGTCGGTCCCCGTCTTCAGCACGACGACGCCGGAGAGAAGCAAATAGCCCACCGCCGCCAGGAAGCCGATCCGCTCCGTCCCCTTGCCGAAGGAGAAGAGGGCGAAGGTCGCCGCCGCGCCGCCCCAGACCACGATGCCGATCAGGAGGAACGCCCCCTCGTAGCCGGAGAGCAGGAGGTGATGAAAATGCTGCCAGAGCGCGAAGCGGATCTGCGGATCGTTCGGCGCCAGGACCGCCTCCGGGCCGTAGGCCAGGCCGTGGAGGAAGTAGCGCCGGACCATCTCCCCCCAGGTCCCCGTCACCAGCACCGGCACCACCACCAGCAGGGAAACGGCGAGGAAACCCCCTCCCAATCGGCCCAGCCCCGCGACCCAGGGAAACCGCCGCCGTTGCAGGAACAGGATCACGCCGCCCGCTGCGAAAAGGTACAGCGCCAGGGGAATCGCCTGGCTCTTCGCCCACACTGCGGCGGCCAGGATCGCCCCCAGCACCACGGCCCGACCCCGGCCCGGCTTCTCCCACAACTCCCCCGCCAGCCACAGGGCGGCGGTGAGGAGGAGGACGGGGAACTGCTCGCTCGAAAAATGGAGGTATTCGATCCGCCGCGCGACGGCATAGAACGTCACCAGCGGCAGGAGCGCCAGCGGGGCCTTCCCCTCCCCCAGCAACCGCTCCAGGAAACGGAGGAGAAACCAGAGCGTCCCCCCCATGCAGGCGAAGGTCGCGAGCCGCGCGACGAGGCAGGGCGGAATCCCCAGGAGCAGCCCCGGGATGAGGACCCAAGCATTGAGCGGCCCGCTCGACACCATGTCGATGGAGCGCCACGGGACGGGATCGGCCAGGTAGCCCTGCGCGCCGACGAGGAAGACCGCCTCGTCCCCATAGATCACGTGGTTGTACGTGAGGACCGGCAGCCGGCAGACCGCCAACGCCAGGAGGGTCGCGAGGAAGAACGTCCGCCGCGTCCGCAGCAAGGCGGGCAGCCAGGTCCACTCGAACGCCCGGGCCGCCGCCAGAAAACCGACCGCCACCCACCCCCACAGGGAGGCCCCGCTCCACGCCACCAGACCGAAACGCCCCATCCACGACGTCCCCGCGAACGGGACGACCGTCCAGAAAAAGAGAGCCAACGTCCCCAGCCCGGCCAGGAGCAACCCCGCCACCAGATAAACCCCGTGGTGTTCTTTCCACCGAAACGTCGCGTCAGTCATGCCGCCTCGTCAGGGTGCGTTCCAGGAAATACCGATGGGATTTTGTCGGGGAGATTTCCAATCCGATACGAGATAAATTGAAGCCCGTCCCTGCCGGATTTCGTCTTTTTCCAACGACTCGCTCAGAACCATTCGTGAACCACCATCTCC
>CAISZB010000142.1 GCA_903889845.1 uncultured Verrucomicrobium sp.
CCCCGACCTCTTCATGAAGCGGGTGGCCCAGGGCGGGACGTGGACCCTCTTCAGCCCCAGCGACGTGAAGGACCTCCACGACCTCTACGGCGCCGCCTTCGAGACCCGCTACGAGGAGTACGAGGCCGCCGCCGACCGGGGCGAGATCAAGCTCTTCAAGCGGATCGACGCGATGCAGCTCTGGCGCCGGATGCTGACGATGCTCTTCGAGACGGGCCATCCGTGGATCACCTTCAAGGACCCCTCCAACGTCCGCTCCCCGCAGGACCACGTCGGCGTCGTCCACAGCTCCAACCTCTGCACCGAAATCCTGCTCAACACCTCGGAGCAGGAGACGGCGGTCTGCAACCTCGCCTCGGTCAACCTGCCGAACCACATCGTCGACGGGCGCCTCGACGAGGACCTCCTGGCCCGGACGATCCGGACCGGGATGCGGATGCTCGACAACGTCATCGACATCAATTATTACCCGACGCCCGAGGCGCGGAACTCGAACCTGAAGCATCGGCCCGTCGGCCTGGGGTTGATGGGTTTCCAGGACGCCCTCTACAAGCTGCGGATCTCCTACGCGAGCCAGGCGGCGGTCGAGTTCGCCGACCGGAGCATGGAGGCGATTTCCTATTACGCCATCCTGGCCTCCTCCGAGCTGGCGGCGGAGCGCGGCGCCTATGAGAGCTACAAGGGCTCGAAGTGGGATCGCGGCCTCCTGCCGATCGACACGGTCGATCTCCTGGAGCGCGAGCGCGGCGGCGACGTCGACGTCGACCGTTCCGCCTCGATGGATTGGGCGGTCGTCCGCGAGTCGGTGAAGAAGCACGGGATGCGGAATAGCAACACGATGGCGATCGCGCCGACGGCGACGATCTCGAACATCACCGGCGTCGCCCAGTCGATCGAGCCGACGTACAAGAACCTCTACGCAAAGTCGAACCTCTCCGGGGAGTTCACCACCGTCAACACCTACCTGATCGAGGACCTGCGCGCCCTGGGCCTGTGGGATTCGGAGATGCTCGATGATCTGAAGTACTTCGACGGCTCCCTCCTGGAGATCGAGCGGGTGCCCGACTCCGTGAAGGAAGTCTACCGGACCGCCTTCGAGATCGATCCCGTCTGGATCGTCGAGGCGGCCAGCCGCCGCCAGAAGTGGCTCGACATGGGGCAGTCCCTCAACCTCTACATCGCGGCGCCGAGCGGGAAGAAACTCAACGACATGTACTTCCTCTCCTGGCGGAAGGGGCTGAAGACGACCTACTACCTCCGCTCCGTGGCGGCGACCTCGGTCGAGAAGTCGACCCTCGACGTCAACCGGCGCGGCCTCCAGCCCCGCTGGATGAAGAACAAGAGCGCCTCGTCGAACATCAAGATCGACCGGCCCGAGGGCGTCGAGGAGCCGGAACGCGGGACGCAGCTCCCGGTCACGGCCCCGGCGGCCCAGCCCGCCGAAGTGCAGGCGAAGTCGGAAGACGAGATCACCGCCGGCGAGGGCGTCCCCGCCCCGAAGGCGTGCTCGCTCGACAATCCGGACTGCGAAAGCTGCCAGTAGGGAAGATTTGTTTCAGTAACTTAGAAGCGGAGAAAAGAAGAATATGTCTTGTTGCAATGTCGGTGATGAACGGCCCCAGCCGCATGATCTGTCGAAGCGGGTGAACGTCGAGGACAAGCGCCTCATCAACTGCAATACGGTCGACGTGAACCAGCTCATGCCCCTGAAGTACAAGTGGGCCTGGGAGCACTACCTCAACGGCTGCGCGAACAACTGGCTCCCCTCCGAGGTGCCGATGCAGCGCGACATCGAGTTGTGGAAGTCGAACCGCCTCACGCCCGACGAGCGTCAGGTGATCCTCCGCAACCTCGGCTTCTTCAGCACGGCGGAGAGCCTCGTCGGGAACAACATCGTCCTGGCGATCTTCAAGCACGTGACGAATCCCGAGGCCCGGCAGTACCTCCTCCGCCAGGCCTTCGAGGAGGCGGTCCACACGCACACCTTCCACTACATCGTGGAGTCCCTCGCCCTCGACGAGC
>CAISZB010000143.1 GCA_903889845.1 uncultured Verrucomicrobium sp.
CGCGCGTTTGAACGAATGGAGGGCGTGCCGCCCTCCAAACCTCCCGGCTCTGATGTGGCGTGAGGAGAAGAACGCAACCTTTTAGGCTAAGTTCATGCGCGGTGTCCGCCTCCGCTGAATCTAACCTCTATGGGAGGAATCACCATGGGGGGAGGATTCTCCCCACGCTGTATATAATACCAAATCACTTTGAATAAGCCCCAAACACCCCGGAGGGGTGAAAGCAGGTAGCCGGTGGTTGAGGCCCTTGGCCGACACCACCGGAAAACAGGAGGAAAAGAAATCCGCCCCGCTCCCGGTCTCGCCTACTCTGGAACATATGCCGGGGCGCTCTCCTTGCAATACGGTTGGTGAGGTGCGCCCCGGCGGAAACCTTTCAGGAAAAGGAATCCAAGACGGAGCGCAATGCGATAGGTTTCGCTACCGACTTCGATCCTCCCGGTATCGAGGAGCTCGCTTATCGGGCGGAACCAGAGTGATTTAGTACAATATCCTCGGACGTAATAGGAACCATCTAGCCTATCTTGTTCTGAGCGCCCATCCACGCTTTAAATTTAATATGGGATCGACTGCGGCTCCTATAATTCCAACCAAATAAAGCGGAGAATCTTTTGGAAGGGGTAAGCCGGACGGTTGAACAGTTACCATCACTAAATCCCCCGTATTAAGCTTAGGCACATCATCAACGCAGAACGACTGGACTAATGGTCTCCCTTTAGTTAACGCAATATCCCTGAGTTCCGGTGAAAGCTTACTCAAATCAAGATCAGGCATACAGGGAAGCCTGGTGGATGGCCCAGCATCAGTCTGTGAGGGATACTTGAGCGCAACGATCAAATTGGCAACCTGACGATTTTCTCGTCCAATCCAAGATTCAAGCACGATACCAAGCACCTGCAACCGCTCCGCAGGAGTATCATCATCCCGCATTTGAAACTCAAATTGGTAGGCCGCACAGGGAGATTTAAAACAAAGAGGCTTTGATTCTTCCTCCTTTTTCCCGCCTAAAAGATTGTCAAAAAAGCCCACAATATTTGGTGCTACCATTGACCCAACCCAAAGTCAGCAAGTTCTTTTCAAGGAACCTGACTCAATACAACCTCGAGAACCACTCCTCCCCCACCGAAGCCCAGCCGATCCTCCGCGCCGTCGGGGCGACGGACGACGACGACGGTTTCCCCTCCCCGCTTCTCCACCCCGACCACCCGATACTCCGGCGGCGTCCCCTTCCCCGGCACCAATAGCCATGCGAAGCGGAGCGGCACCGCGGGTGTGGTCAGATCGGGCGAGGCCGATTCATAAAGCGCCGCCGTCGCGGGAATCTTCACGTTGTAGGACGGACTCCACCACCCCTGGACCAGGGGACTCTTCTCCCCCTTCGCGAGGCGCGACCTCCAGGCCACCCCGTCCTTTCCGAGGGAGACCGGGACAATCCGCAAATTCTCCACCCCCGGATCGACCGTCTCCACCACGCCGCCCGGCTTCAGCGCGACCGTGCAACCCGGATCGAAATGCCATGGCACCGTGATCCGATGCGCCCCGTCCATGAAGACCTCATCGACGACGAGGGCGTAGGCGTCCCGGACGTAGAGGACGGAGCGGCGGACCCGCGCCCGGTCGGGCATTCCCAGACCGGTCCACGGCCCCTCATTGAGCCGGATCGTCGTCGCGCCGGAGACGAAGTCGTACTCGGGCTGGTGGACGTAGGTCGTCGGGACCGGCTCCTTCGCCCGGCGCGGCGGCATCTCGATCTCCCCGCCGTCATCGACGAGGACCAGGCTCTGCCCCCGCTGTCCCGTAAAATAGCGCCGCCACCGCCCCGGCTGATAGGTGTAGCGCCCTGCATCGACCAGGAGATCGCGTCCCCCCGCGTAGAGCGAGAGATGGAGCGTGTCCTGATGCTCGTGCGCCGTCCCCAGGGGGCCGGTGTCGAAGAAAAGCCAATCCGCATCGCGCCCCCGCTCCGGGCTCCCCCGCAGGATCGCCAAGCCCGACCAAGGAAAGTAGACCGATTCGAGGCCCGCCGGTTCCCGCGAAATCTTCCCGATCCCCCGCGCCGAGGCGACGCCCAGTTCCCCGACCCACACCTTCATCGTCCCGATCTGCGACCAGTTCGATTCGGCGTCGCCGTCATTGTTCAACGGGCCGTTCCCGTCGGGCTTCATCGTCAGCCGGACGTAGGACCAAAGCTTCTCCGCATCGCCCTCGAACTCGACCGACGCCGGGTGCCCCGCCAAGGCGAGGAACCCGGCGATCTTCTGGTAGGCCGTCGCCACATCGATCTGATAGTGGTCGGAGAGTTCCGTCTGCGCCCCGTCGGGATAGACCCGGCGGCCATACTCCCGCCGCATCCGAACCACCGCCGCGTCGAGCCACGCCGGGGCGTCCCGGAACTCCGGCCAATAAGTCGCCGCCGCCGCGAGGCCCAGGCACTCCGTGTTGAGGTGGTTCCCCCGGGGCGTCGGGTGATGGAGGCAGGCGTCGGCCTGGACCGCGATGCTCTCCAGCATCCGCATCCGCGTCGCGGGCCGGAAGTCGGGACTCGGAGCGAAGCCGTAGAAGGCGGCGGGCCACGCCTCCAGCAACCGCCGCCCGATTTCGAGCGAGCGCCAGGCCGGGGAGTC
>CAISZB010000144.1 GCA_903889845.1 uncultured Verrucomicrobium sp.
GTCTCGACGCTCGTGAAGTGGTTCCCCGACCGGCCCGGCATGGCGACGGGGATGGCGATCATGGGCTTCGGCGGCGCAGCGATGATCGGCGGTCCCCTCGCCGTCCTGCTGATGAAGCACTACGCCACGGCGGCCTCGGTCGGGGTCGCCCCGACGATGGTGACGATGGGCGCGGTCTACTTCCTCTTCATGATGTTCGGCGTCTTCGCCGTCCGCGTCCCGGCCCCCGGCTGGAAGCCCGCCGGCTACGTCCCGCCGAGCCAACCGAAGAAGCTCGTCACCCGGGCCCACGTCGCCGCCGATCAGGCGTGGCGGACGCCGCAGTTCGCGCTTCTCTGGATCATCCTTTGCTTCAACGTCACCGCCGGGATCGGCATCCTGGAACAGGCCTCCCCGATGATCCAGGAGATGATCCTGCGACCCGCCGCCGTCCGGGGAATCGACCCCGCCGACACGGTGGCCATCGCGAAGGCGACGGCCCCGATCGCCGCCGTGGCGGCGGGCTTCGTCGGCCTGCTGAGCCTCTTCAACATGGGCGGGCGCTTCTTCTGGTCCTCGACCTCCGACCACATCGGGCGGAAGCCGGTCTACTTCATCTACCTCCTCCTCGGGCCGGTCCTCTACGCCTCGATCCCGACGGTGGGGCGGATGGGCAGCACCTCCCTCTTCGTCCTGATCTGCCTCCTCATCCTGACGATGTACGGCGGCGGCTTCTCCACGATTCCGGCCTACCTGCGCGACCTCTTCGGGACGGCGCAGGTCGGCGCGATCCACGGGCGGCTGATCACGTCGTGGTCGGTCGCCGGGGTGCTGGGGCCCTACCTGGTCAACGGCATCCGGGACTACCAGATCGCCCACGGGGCCGTCGGCGTCGAGCGCTACGCGCCGACGATGTACCTGATGGCGGGCCTCCTCGTCGTCGCCGCCGTCTGCAACGCCCTCGTCCGCCCCGTCGATCCGAAGTACCACATGGAGGCGACCGCCCTGGCGACGCCACAGATTCCCGACATCACCCAGACCGCCGAGAAGCAGTCCTAACCCCCCCGGAGACTTTCTTATGACCACTCTTCCCTCCCGCCGCCCCGACGACGGCCAGCCTGCCACGACACCGAAGATCCTTCTCGTCGCGTCGTGGATTTTTGTCGGAATCCCCATGGCCTGGGGGGTTTACCAGACGATTTTGAAGTCGTTGGCGCTTTTCCGTTAAAGGGGTTGCGGGGGGGAGGACATCCAAGGCACAAGGCCCTTCTCCCAATAGGAGTCTGGGATTCAGCCGAGGCTGCGCCTCGGGAGGAGAAGAGCCTCCACCGCGCGCTGCTCCTCTCCCCCTACTGGCTCTTAGCTTGATTCCCCGCCCTCCTTCGAGGAATGATGCCTTCCCTATGGCCTCCAAGTCCGCCCTTCCCTCCACCCTCTTCTCCACCCTCACCCTCATCGGGCCTGACCGCAAGGGGATCATCGCCCGCTTCACCCAGCTCTTTTTCCAGCTCGGCGCGAACATCGAGGGGCTGGAGGAACAGGTCGCCCGGGGCCGCTTCAGCATGACCGTCCTCGCCTCCTGGGACCGAAAAAAAGCCGATCCCACGGCCATCCGCGCCACCCTCCTGGCCGAGGCCGCCATCGTAAAAATGGAGGCAACGGTCCGCTTCGAGACCCCCGGCGAACCGAAGATGGCGATCCTCGTCACGAAGGAGGCCCACATCCTCGAAGCCCTCCTCGCCGCCACAACGGGAAAGAAAAAAAAGACCCTCCCCTGCCGCCCCGTCGTCGTTATCGGGAACCGGCCCGACCTCGCCCCGTTGGCGAAGAAAGCGGGCCTCCCCTTCCACCTCGTCGACTACAAGGACCGCCTCCGCGCCGAGGCCGAGGTGCGGGGCATCCTCGACAACTACGGCGTCCAGTTCCTCGTCCTGGCCCGTTTCATGAAGATCCTCTCGCCCGACTTCGTCTGGCGCTGGAAGAACAAGATTCTCAACATCCACCCCTCCCTCCTCCCCGCCTTCCCCGGCGCCAACGCCTATCGGCAGGCCTTCGAGAAAGGCGTGAAAGTCTTCGGCGTCACCGCCCACCTCGTCACCCCGCAGCTCGACGAAGGCCCGATCCTCGCGCAGGAAGCCGCCGCCATCGGCCTGGGCGAACCCCTCGCCGCCATCGTCCGCAAGGGCCAGCAGCTGGAGACGAAGTGCCTCCTCGCCGCCGTGAAGATTTTCCTGACGAAGAAGCTCGATATCTATTGGGGCCGGGTCCACAGCGCGGAGTAGGGTCTGGCGACGCCGAAGGTCCAGCGCATCAGCCCCATGCTGGCCGTGGCCGACATTTTCCCCTTCGGGTACGTTGCGCCATCGCGCAGGCAGTCGCGCCCCCTTAGAAACTGTTTAGAATCTCCGGCGGGCCGCGCCGGCGGGGCTGCGCCCCTCCCCCTAGGCCGCGACTGACGCCGCATATCTTGATGATACGCAAGGAGGGAGCAACAACGGGGGTGGGGCGCAGAACCCCGGCCCGAAGGGTTGGCCCGGAAAAGCTCTCCCCCGTTGTTGCTCCCGGTCACGATGTGTGTTCAACACACCGTGCCGCTCGCGCCTAGGTGGAGAGCCTTTCCGGGCCAAC
>CAISZB010000145.1 GCA_903889845.1 uncultured Verrucomicrobium sp.
CTCTACTGGAGCGATTTCGCTTTCATAGAACAGCAAATGACGTGGGGCAGGCCGTTCGAGAATACGCTTTCAAGAAGCAGATTCCCAACCGAGAGGATGGGTTTCTTCGCCTTAGCCCCCGCCGTCTCCGCTACACCTTTGCTACTCGTCTTGCCGAGGCTGGCGCTGCGCCGATGACGCTGGCCGAACTTCTCGACCACACTGACCTTCAGCACGTAATGGTCTACTACAAGGCGTCTCCGAAGATCGCGGACCGTCTGGAGCAGGCGCTTTCCCATGGCGTGGGGCACATCTGGCGCAAGTTCCGTGGCGAGGTTGTGAAGACGCAGACCCCTGACCTCGAAACACTCTTCGGTGGTACGACCAATGCCCCCGATGTCGGAGGAATCGGCAACTGCGCCAGCAAGGGCGCCTGCCACAAGTCGGTGCCGTATTCCTGCTACGTTTGCCCGTCTTTTCAGGCGTGGAAGGACGGGCCGCACCAAAAGCTTCTCGATGGACTGCTCGCCGAACGCGAGCGACACATCGCGATGGGAGCGAACAATGAGTCGAACCGTATCCCCCACCAGAACAGCCAGATCATCTCGGCCGTCCAGGAACTCGTTGACCAACTAAAAAGGGAGGGCACTTGATAGGGCTCGAAAAGCTCATAGCCGACGCCAAGGCTCGCTTTCCCTGGCCTTCTATCCCCTGGGATGGAAGTAGCTGGTGGATCGAGGATCGTCGTTTTCAGGGCCGTGCCTCGCGCCATACGCAGGCGCTCGCATGGACGGATCGCGAGAGCACCCAAACCAAGCTCAACAAAAAGACGCTCCCCAGTCCCTTCATCGAGTTTGCTAAAGCTGTCGTCGTTGTTCGGCATGTCGAAACCAATCGGGGATTCTCTCCGACTCTCGTTTTGCTTGAGGCTCTTCGTTTCCTCGAACAGGCCCTCCGCATCAATACCGGTGCCTCCGATCCAGCGCGCCTACTCCCCGCTCACTTCCAGATTGCCCAGGGAAATGTCAGATCCGAGATCGGTGACCGGCGCGCCTATCAAATCGGCAGTAAGCTCGAAGAAATCTCCGATCTGGTCGATCGCTATAAGATTGCTGCGGGCCCCATTCGTCACCAGAACGCCTTGGCTCGACCGAGGGACGGTGACCATGTCGACAAGGAGTCTCAGAGAGCCGGTCTGGAGAAGCTGGTCGATGAGGAGGTCCTTGATGCCCTTGCTGAGATTTCCCTGAATCCCCAGGACGACCGAGAACGTCTTCTCATCCGCATCGTCGACCTCCTTGTGGTTGGAGGGTTCCGCATCGGTGAGGTGCTGACTTTGCCCGAAAAGTGCTGGATTGAGCAGGCGGGCAAGGATGCTTTCAACCGCCCCATTATCCGCAGCGGCATTCGCTATTGGCCGGAAAAAGGGGGTGAGCCGGTTCCAAAATGGCTGCCGGCCGGAGCAGTGTCTATCGCCAAGAAGGCTGTCGAAGAAATCGAACTTCTGTGCCGTCCAGCCCGTCAGTTAGCAGCCTGGATGGAGGCGAATCCGGGGAGGTTGAAACCTCTAGCAGCCTTTGGTCAGACGCAAACCCTCTCTTGGGTCGAATACGCGAAATTGCTTGGGCAGAAAAGGAAAGCGGATGTGGCTCGAATGGTCGGGCGTAATTCCGATTCTCCGTCGCCGATCGTATACGAAGTTGAATCCGCCTACCTTAAACGCTACGACTCGCGGCCGATCCTCATTCGTGGAAGAAAGGCGCAAAAACTGTCTGAATGCTTGGCAGTTGTTTTTGAGCAATTTTTCCACTCCGAGAAAACGACTCATACATTCCTTGTTAAGGCGATTCAACAAGGGGTGATCGAGGATGCCCTGGGGAGGCGCCCGGACATCCAGCAGTCGATTTTTCAGCGCCGCGGGATGGTCGATTCGTCCGGTCAGCCTTTGGTGACGCGCACCCATTCCTTTCGCCATTGGCTCAACACGAAAGCCCATTCGGGTGGACTCTCGGATGTGGATCTCGCCAGGTGGATGGGCCGACGAGACATTCGCCAAAACGAAGCCTACAAGCACGGCACCGTGGAGCAGCGGGCCGCAGCCGTCCGGAAGATGATCTTGGAGGACAAGGTGGCAGGCCCGGTCGCACAGATTTACAAGACGCTCAGCCGCGAGGATGGCGAGGCGTACCTGGAGGCGCAGGTGCAGGCCGCCCATACGACCCAATTCGGCATTTGCGTCCACAATTTCGCTGCGTCTCCGTGCGAACATCACCTGAACTGCCTCCGCGGTTGCGGGGACTACCTCCGCACGAAAGGGGACCAAGACCAGTGGACTGAGTTGACCAAATTGAAGGATGCGACGGAAAAAAATCTTGAGATAGCGCGGGCAGCAAGCTCCGATGGTGCCTACGGTGCGGGCAACTTTGTGGCTCATAACGAACGAGTACTTCAAGGCGTCGTTGCGGCGTTGGCGGTAGACGACGATCCGAACATCCCTGATGGAAAACAAGTCAAACCCGGTTCCTAAGAAAAAGCATGCTCGCTTGAGGGCCAACCTCGTGGGACAGGCGCTGGAGGATGCGGCTATCCGTATCCTCCTGACTTGGCCTGAGGCGCACCCCGGTGAGACCGTGACGTGGAAAGCTCTCTCTGCCGAATTGCGGGTTTCGCGCCAGGCGATTGCCCGCAAGCCGGCGGTGGCGGCATTTTATCTGAAGGTGCGCAAGGAGAAGGGGAAGCGTTTTGACCCGACAAACCCCTGGCATATCCAGCGGCGGGCGAAGGAGAGCCTCATCGAGAGCCTCCTATAAAAGGCGGTCGAAAAATGAGACAGTGAGCGGGGCGGTCGAAAAGTGAGACATCCTATAAAAAGAAAGGATGTACATGGAGATGGACTTGTGGACGCGA
>CAISZB010000146.1 GCA_903889845.1 uncultured Verrucomicrobium sp.
ACGACTCCGCCCCCCAGTCGGAGGGGAGGCGGGAGGCGATCTCCGCGGCGGAGGGGATGGTCATGTGGCCGCCGTGGGGGAAGGCGAGGTCGCCCTTGAAATGAGCGATCGTCCGGGCCTGGGCGTCGACGGTGAGGGCGGCCTTCACCGGGCCGGAGAGGGCGAAGTGATCCCCCGCGAGCTTCGCGACGGCGTCCCGGACCTCGCTCCCGGTCACCTCCAGCCCGGCGTGCCACGGGAACCCGGCGCCGAAGCCGACGTGGTAGTCCCCGGTGAGGTAGCCGCCGTAGAGTTTCCCTCCCAGCTTGCCGGAGATGCCTTCCCGCTGGAAGGTGACGGAGGCCCAGGCGTCCTGCGCGGCGATCCCCTTCCAGCTCGCCTCCTTCATGGTGATGGTCTGGACGAGGTTCTCCGCCGTTTCGCTCTGCGGGGGGAGGTTGAATTCGATCCGGCCCTGGAGGTCGGTCAAGGTCACGCCGTAGCGGGGGTAGTCGTAAGTCTCCCGCGGGATGAGGAGGGTGTTCTGGAAGTGGAGGGTACTGAGGTTCCCCATGCTCAGGTCCCGCGCGGAGGAGCTGAAGGTGAAGGGGAGAGGGAGGCCGGGTTCGCCGAAGGCGGTGATGGTGAGGTGGGCGTGGAAGAGGTCGAAGCTCTTCAATTCCCACTGCGGGCCGGAGGCGGGAGCGCGCTCCGGCGTCTGCTGCACCTGCTGCGTCTGCGCCTGGCGATGGGCCTTGAATTCGTCGGCGAAGGCGAAGAGGCGGGGGCCGATGTAGACGACGGGGTCGGAGATGGAGAGGGACTCGATCTCCCGCCGCGCCAGCCCGGCCCAGGTGAACTGGACCTGGATCTTCCCGAGGTCGATGACGGGGGAGAGGGCGTCGTCCCGGGCGTAGAGGCGGACGCCCTCGGTGACGGCGACCTGGACCTCGGTGCTTCGCGCGTCGATCGCCCAGTCGAGGGGGACGGTGCCGCCGATGGAAAGGGGGACGGGGGGCATGCCGGGGGCGATGTCGTCGAGCCAGACGATGCCTCGGGCGATGTGGAGCCGGGCGAAGTGGTGCCGGATGAGGGCGAAGGGATCGGCGGAGGGGCGGGCCGTCTCTTTCTTCTCCCTGCCATCAAAGGTGGCAAAGGCCGCGATCATCCGGCCGACGTGCAGCTCCGGGTCGTCGAACGCGATGAGGCGGAGGCGGCCGGTGAAGGGGAAGGTGGTCCAGTTCCAGGCGACCTCGACGCGCTGCGCGGTGAAGTAGGGTTCGGCTTCCGCTCCCGGTCCGGCGAGGGAGATCCCGAGGAGGGAGAGGTCGGAAAACCCCTGCCACCGCGCGTCGGAGAGAAGGAGGGTCTGTCCCGTCGCGAGCCGGAGGAGGGGCGCCGTCCGCCGCAGGAGGAAGCCGGGGGAGATCGCCGCAAGGAGAACGAAAACGAGGAGGAGGCTTCCCAACACCGTCGCCGCGCCCGCGAGGGGGCGGGCGCGAAGGAAGGCGAGGAAGCGCGGGAGCATGGCGCCTCTTACCTTGCACGAGACGCCGCCGGACTTCAATGGGCCGCCACCGCCTCGTCCGAGAGGGGGAGGAGACGGCCGCCGCTCTCCTCGGCCAGGGTCTGCGGGAGGGCGGTTTCCCGCTCCGTGGTCCGGCGGGAGGTGAGGAGGAGGACGTCGATCTTCGGCAGGGCGCCGCGGGAGCGGAGGTCGGCGAGGAGGTCGGAGGGGGAAATGGGGATCGGCTTCGCGTTTTCCGCAAGGGTATTCCATTGGCCGTCAGTGATGAGGATGATCCAGTCGGGGGCGAGGCCCAGGGCCTGTCGCAGGGCGGTGTCCCCCCGGGTTCCTTTCCCTTCATAGACCTGGATGCCGGGGGTCCCTCCCGTGACGGAGAAGTGGACGCCCTGCCGGGCGATCCGGGCGAGCCATTTCCGCGCCCCGGCGCGGTTCGCCTCTGTGGCCGGGACCGGCCCGGGCTGCCAGGCCAGGGAGCCGTTCTTGAAGACGACGAGGTCGAAGAGGACGGCAGGGGGCAGGGTGTCGATCCGGGCCAGCGCCTCCGCGTAGAGGGAATCGAAAAGACCGGGGCTGCGGAGGAAGACGGAATCGGAGACGTCGAAGAGGAGGACGATCCGGTGGCCCGCCCCTTCCAGGCCGAAGAGGGAGAGGGCTCCCGTCCCGTCGGCGGTTCCGCCGGGGGAGGCGGAGGCGGTGCCGTCCCCCTCGGCCTTCGCGGGGGAGGCGCCGGGGCCTTGTCCCTGGCCCTGGCCCGATTCCGTGGCGGCGGCGGTTTCGGGGGCGGTCGGGGTCTGGGTCGGCGTCGATGTTTTTTCCGGGACGGCGGGCGTGTCCGGAGTTGGGGTCGGGACGGGGGAGGGCGCTTCCTCCTTCGTCGCGGCGAGGGGCTTGGCTTCAGACGTGGGCACGGGCAGAGGCGCGGCTTGCGGGGCGGCGGGAGCGGAGCCTCCCCGCGCGAAGGCGGCATGGGATGTGGAGCCGAGGAGGCTGAGCGAGAGGATCGGGGACCCGGGCGCGGTGAGGTTGGGACCGAGGCGGAGGCCGGAGCGAAAGAAGCAGGCGAGGAGGACGAGGGCGAGGAGATGGAGGAGGAGGCTCCCCCCGGCGAACCAGAGGGGATGCCGCCGCGCGGTGGCCTTTCCTC
>CAISZB010000147.1 GCA_903889845.1 uncultured Verrucomicrobium sp.
CAAGGAGAGTTCTACTCCGCTGAATCCCATCTCCTTGGGAGGAATCACCATGGGGGATTCTCCCCGCGCCGTACGCTTACGGCGTGGGTGTAGGCGCCATCGCCCCCTTCAACGCCTCGCTCCACAGCCGATACCCCTCCGCCGAGAGGTGGAGGCGGTCCGGCCCCAGGCCCTGCCAGTTCTTGATGAAGCGGTCGGGCGTCATCATCCCGGGCAGGTCGACGTAGACGAGGGACTTCCCGTCGGCCATTTCCTTCAATTTCACATTCGCCGCCTCCGTCACCTCGTCGGCACGGGCATTGTGCGGGATGCCGACGAGGAACGTCCGCGCTTGAGGGAAGAGCGCATGGCTCCGGGCCAGGACCGCCCCGATCCCGGCGACGATCTCCTCCGGGGGGCGGGGGGCATCGTTCGTCCCGATGAGGAGGATGACGGTGCGGATCGTCGGGGCGAAGGAGGAGAGATCGATCGCCTGCATCCGCCAGAGGAGGTGCTCCGTCCCGTCCCCGCTGACGCCGAAGTTCAGCGCGTGGTCGGCGTAAAGGCGGTTCCAGAGGGGGAGCCCTTCCGCGGGTCGCAGCCACCGTTCCGTCAGCGAGTCGCCGAGGAACACCGTGTCGATCTTGGCCCCCGCCGCCTTCGCCGCCTCCGTCCGTTCCCGGCACGCATTGAACCAAGCCGGAAAGGCCCGGGCGTTCTCGTCGTTCGGGACTGTCGTCGGGGCGGGAAGCGGAGCCTGGGCGCGGAGGAACGCCGTCGATATCGCCACCAGGCCGCAGAGGAAGAGGAGTCTCACCGTCACGCCGTCACGCTAGCGGCTCCGCCCGCCGGTTCCAATCTTGTTTGGAGACCTATTGGGTCGATTCCGCGGCGTCGGGCTTGGCGGTTTTCCGCCACGCCTCGTAGGCCGCCTTCGCCTTGGGATTCCCGGCGTTGGCGGGGTCTTTGAGGCAGTTTGCGGCGAGGTTCCATGATTTGGCTTTTCCCGGGTCGGCGAGGACGGAGGCAATGAAGTCGATCGCTTTCGGGTTTCCTGCCTGGACGGCCTTCCAGAGAGCGCTGATCGCATCGTTCAGGGGCCACCCGCTGGATTCATATTGAAGGAGAGCATTCAGGGCTTCTTCATTCCCTGCGGCGACGGCGTTCTGATAAGCCTCGGGGACGAAGCGTTTCAGTCGCTCTTTTGTATTCGCATAGACCAGAATCTTGAGCGCGTCGGGATTATCCACGGCCTCGTTTCCGATGACATCGAAGGCGCGGCGCCCTGTGTAGGAGAGGGGGGTGAAGCGGGCCCTGTTTCCGACCGGGTCGAGGCCGGCGGTGATGCGGGCCATGAGGGCGTCGATCTCGTCGATGGCCGCCGTGTCGCCTCCCGCAGCCCGGTGGCCGAGGGATGCCATGTAATCGTCCGGCTTCGGCCACGCATCCTGGGGCAGCGGCAGGGTGCCTCCGGGGAGGAGAACGAAGCGCGCAAGCCGAGCGTCGAAAACGAGATTCGGCTTGTTCGCCGCGTACCAGTCGACGATGCCTGAATCGAGTAGTTTGCCGGGGATCGAGGTCCTGTTTGTGAAGACGAAGCGGGAGCGGTTCTTCGCTTCCTGCTGCTTCTGCTTTTCCTTCGGATCGTCGGAGGTCGTCGCCGGGGCGGCGAGGATTTCAGCAGCGCGGTCGAGGGCGTCGAGGAAGCCCCATTCGGCGGCGGTTTCCAGGAAGGGCATTTCCTTTTCGCTTCCCTTCCGCTGTTCCCAGATTTTCCCGACCTCGGCGGCGATCATCGGCCCCGGCAGGGGACGCAGGTATTGGAAAAGGAGGTTGTTGTACTCGCTGAGGGCTCGGTATTCGGCGTAGGAAAGCAGGGCGTCGTAGAGCGACGGGTCCTGGAGGGCAGCAAAGGTCTTGAGCTGGTTTTCAGGGATGTAGAAATCGAATTTTTTCTTCGGGCTTTCCGCCGACACCGCGTCATGGGTCGCCCAGATTTTCCGCCATACCTCGCAGGCGGAGGCGGCGATGCGGGCGGGAGGCAGACCGGACAGTTCCCCGTAGGTGTTCAAGTTCCGGTCGTGGACGGAACGGTCCTCGGCATAGGCGAGGAGGGAATCTTCGTACTCCGGCTTCTGGAGGGCGGCGAGGGCGCGGAGATGGTGACCGATCAGGTTGAAGGGATTTTCGGCATGGTCCTTTCGGGCTTGCTTCTGGAGTAAGACTTTTTCCAGCGAGGCGGCGAGGAGATCGGTGGGAAGGCCGCTCACGTCGCGGTAGGAGAAGGAATGGTTCTCCTGGAAGCTGCGGGCCTCCGTGTAGGCCAGGAGGGCGTCGTAGGTGGCGGGGTCCTGAAGGGCGGCCAGGGCGCGGACCCACGTCGGGTGGACGCTTTCGCTTCCCTTCCGGCTGGCGAGGGTGTCGAGGAGGAAGGGCTCCGCCTCCTTCAGCCAGCCGTTGCGGGAAACGACGTCGATGAGGTCGGAATTGACCGGGAGGAGGCGGAAGAGCATTTCCTTGAATCCGGGGGGCGTCCCCTCGCGCAGGTCGAGGCCGGCGAGGGCCTGGACGATGTGGTAGTTGTTACCGATGTCGAAGGCGAGGAGGAGGACGTCGGCATGGGCAGGGGCGATTTTCCGAAGCATCTCCACTTCCGGGTCGTTCTTGTCGATCCGGCTATGGAAACGCGAGGCGTTCAGAATCTGCAGGACGTATTTCCACGCCTGGGCCCGGGTCGGGTTTTCCGGGAGGACGATCTTGTTCAGGGCGTCGAGGTCGGGGCCTTTCTGGTTGACGTCGTTCCAGTTTGGCAGCGTGTGTCCGTCGAGGGAGAAGTCCGGGATCGTGACCGGGACCTCGAAGGAGGGGGCGGGGACCGAATCGATGCGGACCAGGGAGGCGTCGGCCAGCCATGCGGCGTCGATCGGGACGAGGGGACGGCGGCGGGGGAAGGTGTTCGACTCGTCGCTGTGGAAGCTCAACGTCGTGGGGATGGTTTGCTCGATCTGGTCCTGTTGCGGCAGGAAGGAGAGGAGCCCGGGGGGCATCTGCTGCGCGAGGGTGTTGAGGAAGGCGTAGCGCGAGAGCGCGGACCGGCCCGGGAAGAAGCCGCCGCCGTTCTGGAAGAGGAGCGCCTCCCCCCGTTTCCGATTGACGAGGAGGTAGGTGGGCGGCTGCTGGAATGGAGCGAAGGCCGATCCCGGGCGGAGGAGGAGGGAGAGGGTCCGCGATTCGAGCGTCACATCGACGCCGTCGTCCGAAGGATGGACGTCGAGGATGGTCGTCCGGTCGGAGCCGAAGGCGAACCCGGCCCCTTGTTTCAGCGGCACCTCGGCGGCGATCCGACAGGAGGCGGCGGAGCACTGGAACTGGAACGTCGCCGTCCCCGTCTCGGCGGCATGAGCGGCGTAGGTCTCGGTGTCGAGGGAGAAGAGATCGCTGATGTAGGTCTCGTCCCGCAGGAAGCCGCCGAACCGGTTGCCGTTGAGGAGGGGGAGGTTTCCGATCGCCTCCTCGATCGCCGGGACGGAGGAAGCGGCGGAGCCCATACCAATGAAACCGATGTTGATCGTGCCGTCGAAGCGGGAAAGGTTCCGCTGGGCGGTGGGAAGGGAGAGGGTCTTCCCGCCGGGAAGGGCGAGGGTACCGCCTCCGCTCTGGACGAAGAGGATATAGCGCGGGTCGAGCCCCGAGACGCGGAAGCCCATCCCCATTTGTTTTCCCCTCCGGGTGCCGTTCGCTTCCAGGGCGGGTTGGTCGTTGATGTTGTGGTTGGCCCCCGGCTCGAAGCGGAGGGTGTCCGATTTCGGAGCGTCGGCGGTGGCGACGGTGGGGGCAGGCACCTTGAGGAAGTCCCAGGGCCAGAACCGGGGCAGGGCGGCGGAGGCGACGAGGCCGATCCCGGCGAGGAGGAGGGAGAGCCGGGTGCGGCGGGTGAGGTATTGGAAAACGACGATGCCGAGGGCGAAGCCGATCCGCAGCGTGTCGCCGACGAGGGCCCGGCTGACCAGGAGGGAGGGGGTGCCCAAAACAGCCTCGACCGAGTTCGGGACGTGGAGCTGGCCGAATTTGGCCGCGAGGAGGGCGATCCAGTTCAGGAGCCATCCGCTGAAGTAACGGAGGGTGAAGAAGACGACGGCGACGATGATGAACCGCCCGAAGCCGGGACTCAGCACGGCGAGGACGGCGGCGAGGCTAATCCAGTCGATCTCGTGGAGGCCGATCTGGACGCCGGCCAGGGCGACGTCCTTCGGCAGGATGCCGTGGGAGAGGAGGACGGCGCACTGCCCCAGCAGGGGAAGAAGGAAGAGGAAGCCGAGGGCGGTCGCCTTGCTCCCCAGGACGGTGCTCCGGGGCATGGGCCGGGTGAGCCAGAAGGCGGTGACGCCGACGGTCTGTTCCTGGAGGAGGAGGGCCGGGATGAGGACGAAGAGGAGGAGGGCGTGGAGGGAGGGGAGCATCCCCGCTGCCTGCGCGAGGGCCACGGCCAGGGGGCTGCCGTCGCCGGGCCGGACGGGCCATACGGCCAGGGCGAACTGGGCTCCGGTCAGGAGGGTCCACAGGGCCCAGAGGATCCACGTTTCGCGGAGGTCTTTCAGGAATTGGTGGAAGAAGAGGCGCATGGCGTGGGCTCCTTAGATGGAGGTGGAGGTGATGCGGAAGGCGCGGGCGAGGGTGACGAAGATTTCTCGCAGGAGCATGGGATGGGCGATGGGATCGGTCGCGTCGGGGAAGAGCTCCTTCGCTTTTGCCTCGGTCGCGCCTTTCTCGTAGTTCCCGGTGACGAAGCGGACGACGTGCCCGGCGACGCCGGGGGCGTGCCACTCCGCGGGGAGCCCGACGGGGAGCTTCCGGTTCTCCTCCTTCACGGCGAACTCGACGAGGCGGAAGCGCTTCTGGAGGGACTCGGTCGTCTCCGAGAGGTGGAGTTTCCCCGCGTTGAGGACGCCGACCCAGTCGGCGAGGCGCTCCACCTCGTCGATGTCGTGGGAGGAGACGAAGACGGTCCATTTCTCCTGCTCGGACAGTTCCAGGACGCCCCGGATGAACTCGTCCCGCATGAGGGGGTCGAGGCCGGAGAAGGGCTCGTCGAGGATGAGGAGGCGGGGCCGGTAGGCGATCGAGGCGAGGAGGGCCGCCTTCATCTTCATGCCGCGGGAGAGGTCCTTCAATTTCCGGTCCAAAGGAAGCTCAAAGCGGGCGCGAAGATGTTCCGCGAAGACGGGGTCCCACGTGGGGTAAAGCGGGCGGCACCAGGCCAGGAAGCGGGCGACGGTCATCCCCTCGGGCAGCTTCTGGTTCTCCGAGACGTAGCCGATCTTTTCCAGTTCCTTCGGCCCGATCTCGGTGGACAGAACGCCGAGGACACGGGCGATGCCGGAGGTGGGGCGCTGGAGGTTGAGGAGGGTCTGGATGGTCGTTGTCTTCCCCGCGCCGTTCGGCCCCAGGAAGGCGTAGATCGCCCCCTCGGGGACCTGGAGGGTGAGGCCGTCGACCGCGGCGGTCTGTTTGAGGCCGTAGCGTCGCGTCAGGTTTTCCGTTTCGATGGCGTTCATGAGAGGCGTTTCCAGTGGGTTTCGATGGCGTTTTGGAGGTCGGAGAGGGGGAGGCGGAGTTTCTTCGCCTCGACGACGACGCGCTCCA
>CAISZB010000148.1 GCA_903889845.1 uncultured Verrucomicrobium sp.
CTCCCACCGCTACATCGCCGACCGCTTCCTCCCCGACAAGGCCATCGACCTCATCGACGAAGCCGCCGCGAAGCTGAAGACCGAAATCGAGAGCATGCCCGAGGAGCTGGAAACCCTCGAACGGCGCGCCCTCCGCCTGGAGATCGAGCAGGAGGCGCTGAAGAAGGAGAAAGACGCCCACTCGAAGACCCGCCTCGCCGCCCTGCAAAAGGAACTGGCCGACGTCCGCGCCGACCGCGACGCCCTGAAGGCCCGCTGGCAGGCGGAGAAAGCGGGCGTCACCGGCCTCCAGACCCTCCGCGCCGAGCAGGAAAAACTCCTCCTCGACATCGAGAAGGCCGAGCGCGCCCACGACCTCAACCGCGTCGCCGAACTCCGCTACGGGAAACTCCCCGAGCTGGAGAAGAAAGTGGCCGAGGCCGAGGAAAAGGCCAAAGCCGCCGCCAACGCCGACAGCCGCCTCATCCAGGAAGAAGTCACCGAGCAGGAGATCGCCGAGGTCGTCGCCCGCTGGACCGGCGTCCCCGTCGCCCGCCTCCTGGAAGGGGAGCGGGACAAGCTCCTCCGTCTGGATACGATCCTCCACGAGCGCGTCATCGGCCAGGACGAGGCCGTCCGCGCCGTCGCCGACGCCGTTATCCGCGCCCGCTCCGGGTTGAAGGACCCGAAGCGCCCCATCGGCTCCTTTCTCTTCCTCGGCCCCACCGGCGTCGGCAAGACCGAGCTGGCCCGCGCCCTCGCCCAGGCCCTCTTCGACAGCGAGGAGAACATCGTCCGCATCGACATGAGCGAGTATATGGAGAAGCACGCCGTCGCGAAGCTCGTCGGCGCGCCCCCGGGATATGTGGGCTACGAGGAGGGCGGCCAGCTCACCGAGGCCGTCCGCCGCCGCCCCTACACCGTCATCCTCTTCGACGAGGTGGAGAAGGCCCATCCCGACGTCTTCAACATCATGCTCCAGATCCTCGACGACGGCCGCCTGACCGACGCCCAGGGCCGCACCGTCGACTTCAAGAACACCCTCCTCATCATGACGTCGAACATCGGCAGCCCCTACCTCATCGAGGGCGCGTCGAAGAACACGACCGGCGAGATCCCGGAAAAGACCCGGGAGAAAGTCATGGCCGAACTTCGCGCCCACTTCCGGCCCGAGTTCCTGAACCGGATCGACGACACCGTCCTCTTCAAGCCCCTCACGCTGGCCGAGATCACCCAGATCGTCGACCTCCAGTTCGCCTCCCTCCGGAAGCGGCTCGAAGACCGCAACATCACCCTCGTCCTCACCCCTGCGGCAAAGGAGCACCTGGCCAAGGCCGGTTACGATCCCGTCTACGGCGCGCGCCCCCTCAAGCGCCTCATCCAGAGGGAAGTCGAGACCGCCCTCGCCCGCAAACTCCTCGCGGGCGAGGTCAAGGACGGCAGCCGCGTCGAGATCGACGCAAAGGGGGAAGGATTGCTCTTCAAGGTGAAGGGGGCGTAGACTATCCAGACTATGAAAAAGGCCCCAGTGAAGTCGAAGCCCAAGGCCGTCCCTGCTCCGCGCCCTCCCAAGAAGGAGCCGGTAACGAAAGCCCCCGCGAAAGCCAAGACGACCCTGGCCGAAACCTTCCTGCGCCAGCGGATCAGCCTTCTTTCCGAAGTCCTCGACGAGGCGGGCCGCCGCTTCCTCTCCCGCCTCCGCCGGGAGATCGAGGAGACCGAAGACGCCCTCCTCCGCCAACCGGCGAAGAAGCAGGACAAAGCCGTCCGCCTGATCGACGCCCTCCAGGTCAAGCCCGCCAAGGGCCGCCGCAAGGACCTCAAAAAGCTCGACCTCCTCATCGGCGAGCTGCAAAAGCTGGCCGAGGACAAGTAGGCCGACGCGTCCGACGAAATGGGCGGTGAGGGATTCGAACCCCCGACCAACTCGGTGTAAGCGAGCCGCTCTACCACTGAGCTAACCGCCCGGACGTACGGAAGCCCTTATCGTTCCTTCTGAGGCGATGGGAGGCAAGCCAAACCCGCCTCCGCCCCCATCACGCCCTATCGTAATTCACCCGGGCGATCAGGAAGAGGCCCAGGGCCTCGAAGCAGACGTTGGGCATCCAGATGATCGCTTCCGGGAAGAAGCGCGGCTGGGCCTTGAGGGTTTCGGCGATCAGGAAGAGGAGGTAGTAGGAAAAGACGATCAGGAGGCTGAGGCCCAGGCCCGCGGAGGTTTCCCGGCGCCGGGTCTGGATCGCCAGGGGGATGCCGACGAGGACGAAGGTGAAGGAGGCGAAGGAGAAGGAGATCCGCTTCTGCAATTCGGTGAGGAAGGGGCTCATGTTCCCGATGCGGAGGATCTGGGCGGGGTCGAAGATGCGGGAGGTCAATTCGTGCAGGGTCATCAGGCCCGGCCCCCGCGTCTCCCGCACATGGGTGAAGAAGTCGCCCAGGGGGACTTCCATCGGGAATTGGGCGGCGCGGGTGCCGGAGGAGATCTGGTGGACGTCGTCGGGGGCGGCGGGGGCGTGGTCGTCCAGGCGGACGTTGAAGAGGTTGAGGATGATGCGGTTGTTGTTCAGGTCGGGCGTGATCTCGGCGGAGGCGGCCCGGATGGAGCGGAGGGGGTGGCCCTGTTTGTCGAGCTCCCAGAGGTGGACGTCCTCGGCCCGGGAGGCGTCCCGTTTGCCGATGTAGATGCGGTACCCGCTGAAGGCCTGGATGGGCTGGCCGGTGGAGAAGAAGCTGAGGGAGTTGTGGCGGAGGAGTTCGGCGATCTCCTCGCGCACGGCCTCCTGGCTGCGCGGCCCCAGGTAGGCGTTGACCCAGAAGCTGAACAGGCTGAAGACGAGGGAGAGGAGGACGACGGGGGCGATGAGGGTGGCCAGGCCGATGCCGCTCGATTTGAGGATGACCAGTTCCCGGTCGCTCGACAGGCGTCCGAAGACGAGGAGGACGGCGAGGAGGAGCCCCCACGGGAGGGTGAAGGTGAGGACGAAGGGGACCAGGAGGACGGTCAGCTTCGCGATGGCGAAGCCGGAGACCTCGTGGTTCGTCAGCAGGACGGAGATTTCCTTCGAGGCATTCGCCAACAGGAGCAGCACGGTCAGGACGAAGGTGGCCATGAAGGCGACCGTCAGGATTTCCCAATAGAGTTGGCGGTAGAAGATCTTCATGTGCCCCGGCGATGCTGCGGACGACGCCTCACGGGGAGGCGTCCGCCCCCTTGCCGTTGGAAAGGAAATAGATGCGGAAGTGGTTCACCGTGTGGCCCCCGGCCTTCGCGTCGAAGTCGTCGACCAGGACGCAGTCCTTGAACTCGGCCCCCAGGATGGCCGGGACGACTTCGGGGTCGTCGGTGACGAAGAGGGCGCTCTTCCCCTGCGGGGCGTAGGCGCCCCAGAGGGTGAACTGGTCCTGGCCCCGGCGGCCGTTGGGTGTGTAGATCGTGGGGTGGTCGGGGAGGTAGAAGGCCATTTCGCTCCCCAGGGAATAATAATCGGCGATGAGGTAATCAGGATGCCGGGCCTGCCGGGCCTGCTCCACGTGGGCGGCGAAGTCGGGCCAGCCCTTGGCCCGCTTCGCCGGATCGTGCTTGAGGGGCAGGTAGGGGGCCAGATGGAAGAGGAAGGTTTCCAGAAAGGCCAGGGCGCAGCCCACGACGACCAGGATTTTCCACCCCTTCGCCTTCTGCGCCAGCCCCCGCCAAAAGACGATGCTCAGCACGATTCCCGCGACGAGGGCGGGGGCGATCCAGTTGGCTTTCCCCGCGCGGTTCAGGCTGGAGAAGAGGAAGAGGAGGACGAGGGGCCAGAATTGGGTGAGGAGGAAACGCGCGTTGAAGGAGGCGCGCTCCCGCAGCAGGCCGACCCCGGCGACGAGCATCCCGATGAAGAACAGGGGGGAAAGGGCGAGCGATTCCTCGACGAGATACTTCCACAACTCGGCCAGCGAGAGGTGGAAGGTGTGGTCGATGCCGCTGCGGGATTGGACGGCGGAGAACTCGAGCCAGCCCTCGCGCATGTTCCAGTAGAGGAGCGGCAGGCAGCAGACCAGGAAGGCCCCCAGGGCCGACCATAACTTGGGGCTGACCAGGAGGCGGCGGCGGTCGGGGGTGACGAGGAGGAAGAGGGCGAAGCAGAGGAGCTGGACGCCGTTCGTGAACTTCGCCAGGACGCCGAGGCCGACGGCGATCCCGACGGCGAGCCAATCCCGCGTCCGGTCCGTCCGCAGGGCGCCGAGGAAGAGGTTGCAGGCCAGGGCCCAGAAATAGACGCTGAGGGAGTCGATCGTCGTCAGGATCGCCCCGATGGCGTAGAGCGGGATGATGGCGGCGAGGAGAACGCTGCGCAGGGCCACGGCCTCCCCGTAGAGGGAGCGCGCCAGCCGGTAAATCTCCCAGCCCGTCCCGGCGGCCAGCAGGACGGCGAGGAAGCGGACGCCGAACACGGTGTCGCCGAAGAGGTGGGTGGTGAGGGAGAGGGTCCAGGCGATGAGCGGGCCCTTGTCCCGGTAGGCCCAGTCCAGATGCTGCGCCCAGAGCCAGTAGTAGGCCTCGTCGGGCACGAGGTCGAGGCGGGTGGAGTACCAGCACCGGAAGAGAGCCAGCGCGAGGAGGATCCCGACGGCCCAGGGCGTGGCGCGCGATTCGTTTGCCGCGGCCTTATTCATAGGGGGAGTCGGTCCGGCAGATATCCTGCACCAGGTAGAGCGGCCGCTGCTTCACCTGCTCGTAGATCCGGCCCACGTATTCCCCCATGACCCCGACGAGGATCAACTGGATCGTCCCGAAAAGGGTGATGGAGCACATGAGCGAGGTCCACCCCGGCACCAGCGGCGAGCCCCATCCGAAGTGGCGGATCGTCACGTAGCCGACGTAGCCGAGGAAAAAGACGAAGAGCAGCACCGCCACCCCGTAGGCCAGCCGCAGCGGGGCGGTCGACATCGAGGTGATCCCGTCGAAGGCCAGGAAGAGCATCCGGTGGAGGGGATAGTGGGTCTCCCCGGCGGAACGCGGGTCGCGGTCGTAGAAGACCTGCGTCTGGGGGAAGCCGATCCAGGGGATGAGGCCGCGCAGGAAGCGGTGCATCTCGCCCATCTGCCCCAGATGGTCGAGGACCCGGCGGCTGAGCAGCCGGAAGTCGCCGGTGTTCGGCGCGATCGAGATGTGGCTGACGTACCCGATGATCTTATAGAACAGGAAGGCGGTGTGCCGCTTGATCGGGTCCTCCTCGCCCCGGGTGCGCCGGGTGGCGTGGACGACGTCGTAGCCC
>CAISZB010000149.1 GCA_903889845.1 uncultured Verrucomicrobium sp.
CCGCGTCCAAAACGCCGAACCCACGCAGCAATGCCTTGTCCCTGTCGCTCCAGGCCCGAGCCCTCAACGAGATGGCCATCTGGACCATCGAGAGCGCCGGGCCGGCGCACGACGAGGCCGGGTTGCGAACACCCGCGAAAAGCGCGGCCTGGCGATGGACGCCGTGAACGACGGCGACGTTTACCGCCCCATCGCGAAGCCCTTCACCATCGAGGACCTCATGGCCCTCGTCACCCAGGCCTTCGACCGCTACAAGCTGGCCCACGACAACACGGAACTCCGCGCGAAGCTCCGCCTCCGCGAGGAGGAACTGAAGCGGATCGCCGAGGAGGGGGAACGGAAGGCGAAGGAGGAGGCCGACCGCGTCCAGATCCGGCGGGAGGAGAACAAATCGTGGCGGCAGGCCTCCGAGGGGATGATCGACCTCTGCCTGGAAATCCTCCAGCGGATCGATCCCGACCTCTTCCGCCACAGCCGCCGCGTCGCCACCGTCGCCACCGCGATCGCCCGGGAACTGCAGACCAGCGCCGACACCCTCTCCAAGGTCGAGATCGCGGCCCAGCTCCACGACATCGGCCTCCTCGGCGCCTCCCTCGACCTCCGCCGCGCCCAGCGCGATCCGGGCCGCATTGCGGACCTCCAGGTGCGCGAACACCTCCTGGAACACGCCACCACCGCCGCCCAGCTCCTCGCCTTCCTCCCCGCCCGGGACATCGTCGAGGCCATCCGCCAACATCACGAGTACGTCAACGGCTCCGGCTACCCCGACGGCCTCGCCGGGGACCGCCTCTCCCACCTCGCGCAGATCCTCTCCGTCGCCGACTGCTACGAGGAATGGGGAGGCGAGGGCGACCGGGACATCCTGGCCCGGATGCAGGCCGAGGCGGGCATCCTCTTTTCCCCCGAAGTGCTCCACGCCCTCGACCGGGCGATCACCAACGGGATTCCCCTCGTCCGGGAACGGCAAGTGCTTCCCCATGAGTTGAATCCGGGCATGAAATTCACCAGTTCCATTTACACGGCAGCAGGGATGCTCCTGGTCAAGCAAGGACAAGTGCTCACCCTCCCCATCATCCAACGCATCCTGCAATATGCCGAATCGAACACCCTCACCCAGCATCTCTACGTTGAAGCCTAGGGCATTCCATCCACGCGCCTGGGCCGCAGCGGGGCTCTCCGCGCTCCTCCTCCTCGGCGGCTGCATGGCCGTCGACGAATCGAAGCTCTACGTCGACGAGCCCCTGGGGAACGACTACCTCCCCGTCGTCACCCGCAGCATCCAGGCCTGGCCGCAGCGCGTCCTGGTCCTGCCGATCTCGGGACAGGTGGAAGACGAGGCCCGCGCCCTCTTCGAGGCGCAGTTCGTCCCGACGCTGCGGGACAAGACCCGCTGGATTCTTACGGCCTACCCGGGAGTCGACTCGACCCGGGGCGACCTCCCGATCACCGAGGCCCAGGCCCTGGCGAAGGCCCAGGCCGCGGGCGCCGACTCGATCCTCTTCGTGAAGCTGAGCCAGGAACGGATCTACCCGCCGCTGCGCCTCGTCGCCGACGTCTTCCTCCAGGACGTCGCGACGAAGAAGACGATCCTGACGATGCACGCCGACTACGACGCCGGGAACAACGCCGTCGTCGACTCCGCCCGGCGCTACGCGAAGCACCAGGGCGCGCGGAACGACGACTCCCCCGACCGGAGCCGCGCCATCCTCAGCGACCTGCGGGGCTACCTCGGCTTCACCGGCTACTACACGGCGAAACTCGTCGCCAACGCCTTCCTCGTCCCGGACAAGAGGAAGACGCGGGCCCAGGCCGTCGACAACGGGCAGCCCAACGGCGGCTTCGCGACGCCGCCCGCCTCCCTCGGCGGCGGCAACGACGCCCCGCCGCC
>CAISZB010000150.1 GCA_903889845.1 uncultured Verrucomicrobium sp.
GGACCTGGCCTGGGGCAACGTCGCCGTCTACTGGAAATTCATCCCGAAGGGTGGGACGCTTTCCCCCAGCGACGCAACTCCTTCCGCCGGAACGGAGAAAGCCCCGTGACCCTTCCCCTGAGCTCCGTTTTTTTCGTCTATGTAGCGGTTTTTCTTGCAGTCGTTTCCGCCGCATGGTTGCTTTCTGGATGGCAAAAGCGTCGTTCGGAAAAAGCAGGGTTCTCCCCCCTCGCGTGCGGCTGCTGCGGTGCGCCGATTCTCCTTCCGCAACCCCTGTTGCGGGTTCGCTGTCCCCGGTGCGGGGCGCTTCAGGAAACGAAGCGTTTGATGGAGACGCATCTCCTGGAACGCCTTCCGGCGTCGGGTGCCTCTAGCAATTGCAATTCGGAAACAAAGCAGAACAACCCTTAAGAAAGCATTGAGTTATGGGAATGTGGATTGGCCGCAATAGAAAAGCCCGCGTCACCTACGGTTTCGACGAAATCGCCCTGGTGCCCGGAGACGTCACGATCAACCCGAACGAGGTCGATACCTCCTTCGAGATCCCCCGCCCGAACGGCGCGGCGCCGATCAAGCTGAAGATCCCGATCATCGCCAGCGCGATGGACGGCGTCACCGACGTCCGTTTCTGCATCGAGATGGGCAAGCTGGGCGGCCTGGGCGTCATCAACCTGGAAGGCATCCAGACCCGTTACGAGAACCCGACGGAGATCCTTTCCGAGATCGTCAAGGCCGACAAGGCCCACGTCACGGAGCTGATCCAGAAGCTCTACCTGGCCCCGATCAAGGAGGAGCTCATCTCCCGCCGGATCAAGGAGCTGAAGGATGCGGGCGTCCTCGCCGCCGTCTCCTCCATTCCGCAGAAGGCCGACCGCTACGGCGCCATCGCCCAGGAGGCGGGCGTCGACGTCTTCGTCGTCCAGTCGACGGTCAGCACGGTCCGCCACATCTCGACGGAGTACAAGTCCCTCGACCTCGCGGCGTTCTGCAAGAACTCGAAGGCCCCCGTCATCATCGGCAACGCCGTCACGTACGGCGTCGTCCTGGAGCTGATGGAGAACGGCGTCTCCGGCGTCCTCATCGGCGTCGGGCCGGGCGCGGCCTGCACCTCGCGCGGCGTCCTCGGCCTCGGGGTTCCCCAGGTCACGGCGACGGTCGATTCCGCGGCGGCCCGCGATGCCTACCACAAGAAGACCGGCCGTTACGTCCCGATCATCACCGACGGCGGCATGTCGAAGGGCGGCGATGTCTGCAAGGCCCTCGCGGCCGGGTCGGACGCCGTCATGGTCGGTTCCGCCTTCGCCCGTTCCGAGGAGGCCCCCGGGCGCGGCAACCACTGGGGCATGGCGACCCCGCACGCGAACCTGCCCCGCGGCACCCGCGTCCAGGTCGGCGTCACCGGCTCCCTGAAGCAGATCCTCTTCGGCCCCGCGACGGTCGACGACGGCTCCCAGAACCTCGTCGGCGCCATCGCCACGTGCATGGGGAACGTCGGCGCCTCGACGATCCGCGAGTTCCAGGAGACCGAAATCATCATCGCCCCGTCGATCAAGTCGGAAGGGAAGCTCTTCCAGATGGTCCAGTCGGTGGGCATGGGGACGAAGTAGTTCGTTCCGGAAGCTCCCCGCAGTAGGCAACGCAGCAGACAACCCTCCGCGCCCTTCCCGTCATGTCGTCCCGCATCCTCA
>CAISZB010000151.1 GCA_903889845.1 uncultured Verrucomicrobium sp.
ATTGCGCCCCTGATTGCGAAGGTGCGGGAGGAGATGGGGAAGCTAATATAATCGCGCGTGTTACAATAACTATTTTATTAATCGTCTTGATGGATTCTGTTTGGGGGATTTTTAGGGTTAACAGAATGGATTTCATCTGATACAGATGGTCCTCATCTATGGAACTGCATATCAATCGAAATGGAGAAAACTTTGGGCCATATTCGATTGAGGACGTAAGGGGCTATTTGGCTTCGGGAAGTCTGCTTTCAACCGACATGGCATGGCACGAGGGCGCGGTAGGATGGGTTCCCCTTTCGCAAGTCCAGGCTATTGCCCCGGTCTCGTCTGCCAAGGTCGCTCCCCCTCCTCCTCCCAGACAACCGCAGCCTCCGGCAACAGTTCCTCCGGGGCAAATCACCCAGATTCCTTCCCAGGGAGCAGGGGCTCCGATCGTGTATGTGGTCAACAACAATAATAATAACAATAACACGATGCCTGCCCCGATGGCATTTCCTCGGAAGAGCCGAGGGACGGCCATTGTTTTGTGTTTGTTGTTCGGGTGGCTTGGCTTTCATCGGTTTTATACCGGGCACACCTTGATCGGATTGCTTTATCTTTTTACTTGGGGGTTCTTCTTTATCGGTACTCTCATCGATTTGGTTCTTTTGATCACGGGTTCTTTTCGTGATTCGCACGGCCAAGAGCTGGCATGAAGGTGGTCTCAATCGGCTGGGAAACGGGTTATCGCCAGGGGCTTCCTCTCCTGGCTTTCGTTTGCATCGGACAGGCGGCGGCGCTTTTTTTGTTTCGTTCTTTGTGGAGCACGCTCCTTGATTTTTTTTCAAGAGCCGGATTCGACGTCTCCTATTTTATCGGGATTTTCGGTGCGGCAGTGATTGGGATGACTGGATTAGCGGCCCTTGCTGTGATTGTTCATCTGATCGTGTTGACCCAATCTTCATTGCGTCTGCGATTCCGCCCTGGCTGGCAGACTCATGCTGCTGCGGTGGTGCTTTTGGGAATGGCCGTCCTCGGGATGGTCTTTATTTTCAAGCCCGGCTTCCCTCACGTTCGAGTGCCCGTCACAGGACAAACCTCCCAATCCAGGACTGCCATCTGATCGTCAAAATGTCCTAAGCGATCCCCTTTGCCCGATGCGCCTTCGCCACCTCGACGTACTTCTTCGCGAGCGAGGATGTCTTCCCCCGCTCCTCCGGCGTGAGGGCCCGGATGACCTTGGCTGGCACGCCTAGGACGAGCGATCCCTCGGGAATCTTCATCCCGTGGGGCACCAGCGCGTTCGCCCCGACGATCGATTGACGCCCGACAACGGCCCCGTCCAAAATCGTGGAGTGCATCCCGATCAGGCACTCATCCCCGATGGTGCAGGCGTGGACGACGGCGGCGTGGCCGATGGTGACGTCTTTCCCGACGATGACGGGGAAGTCGTCGGAGAGGTGGACGATGGCGCCGTCCTGGACGTTGGAGCCTTCGCCGATCTCGATGAAGTTGATGTCTCCCCGGAGGACGGCCCCGGGCCAGATGCTGGTCCGGGGGGCGAGGCGGACGTCGCCGATCACGGTCGCGCCGGGGGCGACATAGGCGGTCGGATCGATCTGCGGGTCGCGGCCCAGAAAGGTCGCGAAGCGTTCCTGAAGGGTCATGGCATCTTCTCCTGCAGGCCTTCCTGTTTGAAGAGGTCGAACTGGTTGACGTTTTGGACCGCCTTGCGGGAAGGGGAGGGGGAGCGGCGCGGGGCTTGGCTGAGGCGGGGCGTCCCGGTCTCGTCGAGCTGTTCCTCCTCCAGGACGCGGAGGACTTCCTTCGCCCGCTCGACGACGGAGGCGGGGAGTCCGGCGAGGCGGGCGACCTGGATGCCGTAGCTCTTGTCGGCCCCGCCGGGGACGATCTTCCGCAGGAAGATGACCTCGTCGTTCCATTCCCGGACGGCGACGCAGGCGTTCTGGATCGAGGGGCGGCTGAGCGCCAGCTCCGTCAACTCGTGGTAGTGGGTGGCGAAGAGGGCGAGGGATTTCGAGACGTCGTTCAGGTGCTCTGCGACGGCCCAGGCGATGCTCAGGCCGTCGAAGGTGCTGGTGCCGCGCCCGATCTCGTCGAGGATGACGAGGCTCCGCTCCGTGGCGTGGTGGAGGATGTTCGCCGTCTCGTTCATCTCCACCATGAAGGTGCTCTGGCCCCGGGAGAGGTCGTCGCTCGCGCCGACGCGGGTGAAGATCCGGTCGAGGGTCCCGATCCGCGCCCGCGCCGCCGGGACGAAGGAGCCCAGGTGGGCCATCAGCGCGATGAGGGCGACCTGCCGGATGTAGGTGCTCTTCCCCGCCATGTTCGGCCCGGTGAGGATGGTGAGGCGGCGCTCGGCGGCGTCGAGCTTCGCGTCGTTCGGGATGAAGCGCTCGCCCAGCATCCGCTGCTCCAGGACGGGGTGACGGCCATCCTCAATGTCGATCTCGATCTTTTCCGTCAGCTCCGGGCGGACGTAGTCCTGGGCCTGGGCGAGGGCGCCCCAGGCGGAGAGGATGTCGGCCTCGCTCAGGGCGCGGGCGGTCTGCTGGATCGCCTCGACGCGGGCGGCGGCCTCACGGCGGAGGTCGAGGAAAATGTCGTATTCGAGCTGGCGGGACCGTTCCTCGGCCCCGAGGATTTTGCCCTCCATCTCCTTCAGCTCCGGCGTGATGAAGCGCTCGGCGTTCGCCGTCGTCTGTTTCCGGTGGTAGTCGGCGGGAACGTTGGCGGCCTGGGCGTGGGTGACCTCGATGTAGTAGCCGAAGACCTGGTTGAAGCGGATCTTGAGGGTCTTGATCCCCGTCCGCTCGATCTCCCGCTGCTGGAGGCGGGCCAGCCATTCCTTCCCCTCGGTCCCGGCGGAGAGGAGCTCGTCGAGGTCGGCCCGGTAGCCGGGGCGGATCATGCCGCCTTCCTTGATCGGGATCGGCGGCTCCTCGACGAGGGCCGAGGCGAGGAGGGCGACGAGGTCGTCCTGGAGGACGATTTCTTCCAGCAACACGGCGACGCGGGGGAGGGTGACTTCGGCCAGGGCGGTGCGGATGGCGGGGAGCTTCGCGAGGGAGTGGCGCAGGGCGACGAGGTCCCGGGCGTTGCCTCCGCCCTGGCACAGGCGACCGATCAGCCGCTCCAGGTCGCGGACCTCGCGCAGGAGGCCGCGCAGGTGTTCCCGGGAAAGTTCGTTCTCCTTCCACCAACCGACGGCGGATTGCCGCTCTCCCAGGGCCTCCCGGTCGCGGAGGGGGTGGAGGAGCCAACGGCGGAGGAGGCGCCCGCCGCCGGAGGTCACGGTCCGGTCGATCGCGCCGAGGAGGGTGGCATCGCCCGCCGCATCGCGGGCGCTTTCGACGAGGTCGAGGTTCCGCTGCGTCACGGGGTCGAGGCCGAGGAAGGACTCCCGCTGGAAGACGGTGACCCGGCGGACGTGGTCGAGGTTCCGGCGCAGCTCGACGGACAGGTAGTGGAGGAGGCCCCCGGCGGCGGCAACGGCAAAGGGGGCGGCTCCCAGCCCGAAGCCGTCGAGGGAATGCGTTTTGAGGTGTTCCAGGAGGGCCGCGCGGGCCGTCTCGAAGTCGAAGGTCCAGCCCTCGTGCGGGACGAAGAGGCGTCCCGTCTCCTGCCGCAGGGCTTCCCAATCCCCGGCCTGGTCGGAGGGGACGACAACCTCCGAGGGGTCGAGGCGCAGGAGCCAGTCGCGGACTTCCTCCGTCCCTTCGGCCTCCCCGGCCTGGTATTCCCCGGTGCTGAGGTCGAGGCAGGCGAGGCCGTGCTTCTTCCCGCCCGGAGCACGGAAGAGGGCGGCGCAGTAGTTGTTCCGCTTCGCGGCCAGGACGTTGCCGTCGAGGACGCTGCCGGGGCTGATGATCTGGCTGACCTCGCGGCGGACGAGTTGGCCGGGCTTCGGCGTCTCCACCTGGTCCCCGATGGCGACGCGGCGGCCCGACTTGATGATCCGGGCGATGTACCCTTCCGCCGCGCCGAAGGGCATCCCGCACATCGGCATCCCCTGGCGCTGCGTGAGGGTGAGGTCGAGGAGTTCCGACGCGATCTTGGCGTCCTCGAAGAAAAGCTCGTAGAAGTCGCCGAGGCGGAAGAGAAGCAGGGCGTCCTTCGGAATCTGCGCCTTCAGCGCCCGGTACTGCTGCATCATCGGGGTATCGGAAGCGGAAGACATCGGGCCGAAATGGTGGAAGGACGCGGGGGAAAGATCAAATCAGAATGGGGGGGACTTCGGAACCGAAGCGGCC
>CAISZB010000152.1 GCA_903889845.1 uncultured Verrucomicrobium sp.
AACTGCCGCTTTCGGCCACTCAGCCACAGCTCCTTTTCCTTGCCTCCCGAAGGGAGGTGCAGGGAGGGGTAGATTGCCGTCGTTAAAAAAGACGGCAAGAAAATTAAGCGGTCGCCAACTTCTTCGCGATGTGGTCGAAGCTGATTTTCAGGGAATCGAAGGGGTCGCCGGGGCAGGTGTCCTGCTCGACGATGAACCACTCGCACCCGGCGGCCTCGGCGGCGGCGACGATGCCGGGCCAGTCGAGGTTGCCCTTGCCGATTTCGGCGAAGGCGGGCTTGTCCGCAAGGGTGAAGGCGTAGTCCTTCATGTGGAGCAGCGGGAGCCGCCCCTTCAACTTCCGGCACCAGGCCGCCGGATCGCCGCCGCCGAATTGGACCCAGTAGGTGTCGATCTCCCCCTGGAGGTTCCGGGCGTCGGTCTGCCGATAGATGGCGTCGAGGACGGTCCCCTCGGAATGCGGCAGGAACTCGATGGCGTGGTTGTGGTAGGTGAGGACCTGACCGGCTTGGCGCAGGACGGCCCCGGCCTTGTCGAGGTCGGCGATGAGGCTGGCGAGGTCCTCGGGCTTCGCCCAGTCGACCCCGTTGGGATAGGGATAGGCGGTGTAGCGACAGTTCAGTTTCTTGAGCCGCTCGACGATCTTCTCCGGCTCTTTGCGGATAACGTCCCCGGGTTCGTGGGTGGCGCAGCAGATGAGGCCGGTTTCTTTCAGGATCGCGTTCAAGTCTTCCTCGGCGATCGGCCCCATGCCGCTGACCTGGACGGCGCGATAGCCGATGGCGGCGACTTTTTTCAACGTCTCCGCAATCTCCTCCGGCGTCTTGAGGTGGTCGCGGAGGGTGTAGAGCTGGGCGGCGACTTGGGAGAGGTTCATTTGGGCTTAGGCGGCAACCTTCTTCGACCGGGGGGAGGCAGCGATTTTCTGGAGGAGGACCTTCTCGTAGTGGCGTCCGTCGAGGGGCAGGGCGACAGTGCGATCCTCGAAGGAGGAGAGAAGCATGGCGTTGGCTAGCTCGTCGGAATAAATGCCTTCCTCGGCGGGAGCCAGCAGGGGCGCGCCGTCGAGGATCGCCTCGGTGAAATTGAGCATGATGCCCACGTGCTGTGTCCCGTGGCCGTCGCAGGGGATGACCCGCTCGGTCGTCTTCGGGCGGGAGAACCGTTCCGCGGTGGTGCGGTTGAACTCGCTCGTCGGCATCTCGTTTTCCGTGAAGGTGACGACGTTATTCTCGACGACCACCTTTCCCTTTTCGGCGGCGATCTCCAGGCGGTTTGAGCCGGGAGCCTCGCCGGTGGAGGCGATGAAGGTGGCGGTGAGGCCGTCGGCGTAGGAGAGGTAGGCGGTCACCTCGTCCTCGACCTCGATGTCATGATATTTGCCGAGGTGACAGAAGGCGCGGATGCTCTGCGGCCGCCCGAAGAGCCAGCAGAGGAGGTCGAGGTTATGCGGGCACTGATTGAGGAGGAGGACGCCGCCCCCCTCCCCCTGCCATGTGGCGCGCCAGCTCCCGGAGGCGTAGTAAGCGTTGGAACGGAACCAATCGGTGATGGTCCATTGGACCCGACGGACGGCCCCCAGGGTGCCGTCCCGGATCATCCGCCGGATCGTGGCGTAGTAGGGATCGGTCCGCTGATTAAACATGGCGGCGAAGACGGTCTTCCTGCCCTTGGGCTGGGCCGCATGGGCGGCGATCAGCTTTTCGCAATCGGCCGTGTGGACGGAGATCGGCTTCTCGACGAGGACATGGAGTCCCTTCTCCAGCGCGGCGACGCCGATGCCCGTGTGGGAATAGTGGGGCGTCGCGATCAGGACGGCGTCGATCTTCCCCGAGGCGAGCATCGCCTCCGGCGTCGGGAAATAGGGGACGGAGGAGAACGGGGCCGCCGACGCGGGCTCGACGTCGGAGACGGCGGCGAGCTGCAAGCGGGGGATTTTTCCCTCAAGGATGTTGCGGGCGTGGCTGGCGCCCATCGAACCGAGGCCGATGACGCCGATGCGGACGGAGGAGGAAGGCATGGGATGAAAAGGTAGGAGGGTGAAATTAAGGTTTGATTTCCTACACGTGTTAGCATCATACTCGACCCGTTCGCCATGTCAACCCAAAGCCCCTCCCCTTCCGGGCCGATCCGCTCCACCGCAGGGCTGGCGGCCCGCCTCGGGCTTTCCCGGTGGACCGTCTCCCGCGTCCTCAACGGCCATCCCGGGATTCATCCCGAGACCCGGGAACGGGTCGAGCGGGAGATGAAGAAGCTCCACTTCTCCCCCAGCGCGATGGCCCGGGGCCTGCGCGGGGGGCGGACCGGGACGGTCGGCATCGGCATCCAGGACCTGGAGAACTTCAACCTCGTCTCCAAGGTCTCCCTGCTCAACGAACGTCTGCGCGCCCAGCACCTCCACGGCCTCCTCGAATTCAGCGACGGCCAAGCCGACCTGGAGGAGGCAATCCTCCACCGCTTCATCGCGGCGAAGGTCGAGGGGGTGGTTTTCTTCGGCGGCGTCCTGCCGCGCCATCATGCCGTCTTCAAGGCCCTGACCCAGGCGGGTATCCCCTTCGCCCCCATCGATCCCTACGACGGCACGCTGCCGGGGGCGATCGTTACCGACCGGGCCGCCGCCATCCGGCAGGCCGCCGAACACCTGCTGGCACTGGGCCACCGCCGCTTCGCCACCCTGGGCATCGATCCCGCCACGCCTTACGGCGCGATCCGGATCGGCGCCCTGCGGGAATGCCTCGCCAAGGAAAAGGCGACGTGGCTCCCCTTCTTCGAGAAGGAAGCGCCCCGGATGGACTTCGACTATGGTCGCCGCCTGGCGGAACGGCTCCTGACCGAGGCCGGCACCGCGCGAGAAGGACCGACAGCCCTGATCGCGTTGAACGACCGCATCGCCTTCGGTGCGATGGAGGGCCTCAAGCGGCGGGGCCGCCGCATCCCGCACGATTTTTCGATCGTCGGCTACGACAATTCCGACCTCGGCGCCTTCGCCTCGCCCGGCCTCACCACCATCGACGCGCGCGCCGACCTCCTGGTCGAGCACGCGCAAAAACGGCTCCTGGCCCGGATCGCAGGCACGAAGCAGAAAGAACCCTCCCCCACCCCACGCCGCCTCCTCGTCGCGCCCGAACTCCTTGTCCGGGAGTCGACGTCCGCGCCGCCGCGGTGATCTCCCCATTTCTCCCCCAACAACACCAACCCCCATACCCCACCACCATGTCCTCCTCCGATGGAATGAATTACGCCCCGAAGGGCAAACCCGCCCCTGTCGTCAAGGAAGGGGAATTCCCCTTCGCCGCCGTCGCCCTCGACCACGGCCACATCTACGGCCAGTGCAACGGGCTGCTCGAGGCGGGCGGCGACCTCCGCTTCGTCTACGATCCCGACCCGAAGAAGGTCGAGGACTTCATCAAGAAATTCCCGCAGGCGAAGCCCGCTCCCTCGCTTGAGGCAATCCTCGACGACCCGGCAATCCGCCTCGTCGCCGCCGCCGCCATCCCCTGCGACCGCGGCCCCCTGGGCGTCCGCGTCCTGGAGGCGGGAAAAGACTACTTCACCGACAAGGCCCCCTTCACCACCCTCGACCAGCTGGAGAAGGCCCGGGAGACCACCGCCCGGACCGGCAAGAAGTACATGGTCTATTATAGCGAGCGGCTCCACGTCGAATGCGCCGTCGCCGCCGGGGATCTGGTCGCCTCCGGGGCGATCGGGCGCGTCCTCCAGGTCATCGGCCTCGGGCCGCACCGCCACGGCGCCCCCGGCTCCCGGCCCGGCTGGTTCTACGAGAAGGCGAAGTACGGCGGCATCCTCTGCGACATCGGCAGCCACCAGATCGAGCAATACCTCTTCTACTCCGGCGCGCAGGACGCCACGGTGACCGAGGCCGCCGTCGCCAACTACGGCCATCCCGATTATCCCGAGCTGGAAGATTACGGCCACGCGAACCTCGTCGGCGACAACGGGACGACGAACCACTTCCGCGTCGATTGGTTCACCCCGGACGGCCTCCGCACCTGGGGCGACGGGCGGACGATCCTCCTGGGAACGAAAGGCTATATCGAGATGCGCAAGTACATCGACATCGGGCGGGAGGGCGAAGCCGGGCAGGGCAACCAACTCTTCCTGGTCAACCAGGAAGGAACGAAGCACCTCTCCCTCGAAGGGAAAGTGGGCTATCCCTTCTTCGGCCAACTCATCCTCGACTGCCTGAACCGGACCGAGACCGCCATGACCCAGCGCCACGCCTTCAAGGCGGCGGAGCTGTGCCTGAAGGCGCAGGCAGTGGCACGACGGCTTTCCTAACGCCCGCGATAATGTCCACCGCCGCCCCCGCCTGACGAGGGGCGGCGCGCGGGACGGGACGGCGCGTGCCCTCCCGATCCAGTCGAGGGCCTAGAGACCGAAGACGAGGAAGACGAAGACGAAGAGGACGAGGAAGAGGAAGACCGCTGCCCCCCGCGGCCTCCGCCGCCCCCCTGGGACCGACCCCGGCCCTGGCCGCCGCCACCGCCGCGACGCTGACCCTGACCTTGAAAACGGGACCCGCGCTGGGGCTCCGGCGCTTGGGTAGGCAGGGCGGCATCGCTCGCGTAGGGATGCTCCTTGCGGACGGGAATCGTCTGGCGGATCGTCCGCTCGATGTCGCGCAGCAGGCCCCGTTCGTCGGGACCGCAGAAGGCGATCGCCACCCCGTCCTTCCCGGCGCGCGCCGTCCGCCCGATGCGGTGGACGTAAGACTCCGGCTCCATCGGGAGGTCGTAATTGACGACGAGGGCCACCCCCTTCACGTCGATGCCGCGGGCGGCGATATCCGTCGCGACGAGGACGCGGACCTTGCCGTCGCGGAAATTCTCCAGCGCCCGCTGCCGGGCCCCCTGCGACTTGTTCCCGTGGATCGCGTCGGCCCGGACGCCGTCGATGGCCAGGCGGTCGACCAGGCGGTTCGCCCCGTGCTTCATCTTCACGAAGACGAGGACCAGGCCCTCCAGGTACTCCTGCTTCAGCAGGTGGACGAGGAGCCGGGGCTTGTTCTCCTTCGAGACGTGGCAGAGGTGCTGCTCGATCCGCTCCGCCGTCGTCGCCACCGGCGTCACCTCGACGCGGGCGGGATGATGGAGCAGCTTCGCGGCGATCTCCTGGATCGTCTCCGGCATCGTCGCGGAAAAGAGGAGGGACTGCCGCTTCGAGCCCGTCGGCAGGAGGGCCAGGATCTTGCGGATATCGTTGATGAAGCCCATGTCGAGCATCCGGTCGGCCTCGTCGAGGACGAAGACCTCGACCGCGGAAAGGTCGGCGTGGCGTTGCTGGACGAGGTCGAGGAGGCGACCCGGCGTCGCGATGAGGACGTCGAGGCCCCGGCGGAGCGCCGTCACCTGCGGCCCCTGGCCGACGCCGCCGAAGATGACCGCCTTCGAGAGGCGGAGGTGCTTCCCGTAATCGGCGAAGCTCTGCCCGATCTGCGCCGCCAGTTCCCGCGTCGGCGTCAGGATCAGGACGCGCATCTGACGCGGCCCCGCCGTCTTCGGATTCGCCTGGAGGCGATGGAGGATCGGCAGCGCGAAGGCCGCCGTCTTCCCCGTCCCCGTCTGGGCGATGCCGACGAGGTCCTTCCCCTCCATGAGATGCGGGATCGCCTGGGCCTGGATCGGGGAAGGATGGATGTAATGCTTCTCGTGCAACGCCCGCCGGAGCGGCTCGCAAAGGTTGAGGGAGTCAAAGGTCACATCGGTGACGGGAATCAATTTCGAAGTCATAAAAAAAGCGGGAAAAAAGGAGGGAAATCGCGGCCCTTTTGGACTTTTGGGCCATTTCAAGTTCGCCAAGTCGAACAGCGCGAAGGGTCAGCGTCGCAGGATTCCCCGCTTCTGCAAGAAGGAAATAGAACGCGCCGCCCCCTTCTCCCCCAGACGGGCCTGATCAAAGCCCCCTAGGTATTTTTGTATTCCATTAGGTAAATTGCCGCAATGACACCGCCCTAGGAGTCGGCTACATTTGGAGAAAAGGCGTCCACCCCACACATCACGATGACTCCTTCCAAAAGCCGGATCCTCTTTGTCGACGACGATCCGATGATCCTCCAGGGCCTCCGCCGCATGCTCCATCCGATGCGGGACGCCTGGGAGGTCGAGTTCTGCGAACGGGGCTCCGTCGCCCTCGAAAAAATCGCCGCCGCCGCGCCCCCCTACGACGTCATCGTGAGCGACATGCGGATGCCCGCGATGAACGGCGCCGAGCTCCTCGCCCGGATTTCCAAGACCCATCCCGGCATGGTCCGCATGATCCTCTCCGGCCACGCCGACCAACAGATGGTGATGCAGTCGGTCGGCGTCGCCCACCGGTACCTCTCGAAGCCGTGCGACGCCGCCCTCCTCACCGCGACGATCCGGCAGGCCCTCGGCATCCGGGGCATGCTGCGGAACGAGGAACTGCGCCGGGCCGCCGCCGGGACCACCACCCTCCCCAGCCGTCCCGACCTCTACGTCCGGATGCTCGCCGTCATGCAGGAATCGGACACCGCCGTCGCCCAGGTCGAGGAGGTCATCTCCCACGATCCGGCCATGGCGGGGAAAATCCTAAAGCTGGTCAACTCCGCCTTCTTCGGCGTCCCCTCGGCCTCGAAGAATCCCATGGGCCTGAAGGAGGCGATCTCCTTCCTCGGCCTCGACATCCTCCGCTCCCTCGTCCTCACCGTCGGCCTCTTCGAGCAGCTCAAGGGGAACACCCCCCAGACCACCGTTATCGAGGCCCTGTGGGGCCACTCCTTCGAGGTCGCCGAGGCCGCCAGGAACATCGCCCTGGCGGAGGAAGCCCCGCAGCCCCTTGTGGAGGAGGCCTTCATCGGCGGCCTCCTCCACGACGTCGGCCACCTCCTCCTCCATCCCGGCCAGGAGTCCAATTCCATCACCCTCCTCAGCGGGGAAGGCTATTCCGACGCCGAGAGGCGCCTCTACGGCGGTACCCATGGGGAGGCCGGGGGCTACCTCTTCGCCCTCTGGGGCCTGCCGGCCGGGGTGGTGGAGGCCGTCGCCTTCCACCACGAGCCCCGGCGCGGCTCGCCCGACTCCTACGGCAGCGGCGGCCTCACCCCGATGCTGGCCGTCCACGTCGCCGACGCCCTCGTCCACCGGAAGGACAAGGACGCCCCTCACCCCTCCCTCTACAATCCCGACGAAACCTGCCTCGCCCAACACAACCTCCTCGACCGCCTCCCCACCTGGAAGGACCTGGTCTGATCC
>CAISZB010000153.1 GCA_903889845.1 uncultured Verrucomicrobium sp.
ACTCGTCGACCAGCTCGACCCGCTCATCGAGCAGGCCAACTTCATCACGATCCACACGCCGCTGACGCCGGAGACCCAGGGCCTCCTGAACAAGGAGCGCCTGGCAAAATGCAAGAAGGGCGTCCGCATCATCAACTGCGCCCGCGGCGGCCTCATCGTCGAGGCCGACCTCGTCGAGGCGCTGAAGTCGGGCCACGTCGCCGGGGCCGCCCTCGACGTCTACGAGCAGGAGCCGCCTCCCGCCGACCACCCCCTCCGGACCCTTTCGAACGTCGTCCTCACGCCCCACCTCGCCGCCTCGACCGCCGAGGCCCAGGAGAACGTCGGCATCGAGGTCGCCGAGATCCTCCGCGACGCCCTCCTCGACGGCGCGATCCGGAACGCCGTGAACATGCCGAACGTCGACAGCCGGACGGCGGCCCTCCTCAAGCCCTACCTCGACCTCGGGACGAAGCTCGGCCTCCTCGTCAGCCAGTTGGCCCCCAGCCGCCTCGACAGCGTGAAGATCAACTACAGCGGCAAGGTCCGCGAGTTCGATACCACGCCCGTCACCCGTGCCGTCATCAAGGGCATCCTGCGGAAGTCGTCGGGCGCCGACGTCAACGAGGTCAACGCCCCGATGCTGGCGAAGAACCTCGGCATCGAGATCAGCGAGACGAAGCTCTCCCTGCCCGGCGACTTCGCCGACCTCATCTCGGTCGAGGCCCTTTCCGGGGAAGCGAAGCTCGAAATCTCGGCGACCTTCTACGGGAACAAGCCCCGGATCGTCTCCCTCGGCGGCTACTCGCTCGAATTCGTCCCCGAAGGGCTCCTCTTCCTCATGGAGAACGTCGATCGGCCCGGCATCGTCGGCTGGATCGGCACGATCCTGGGCAAGCACAAGGTCAACATCGGCAACATGGCCCTCTCCCGCGGGGAGAAGGGGCTGCGCGCGCTGAGCGTCCTGAGCCTCGACAGTTCCCCCTCCAAGGAGGCCTTCGCCGAGATCGAGGCCGACAAGGACATCGTCCGCGTCCAGCTGGTCGACTTGGGCTGATCTTCGGTTGAGGGAGAAGGGGTGGTTGCGTGGACAAACCGTCTTGCAATCGCGTTTTTTCGTCTGATACTGGCTCTTTTCCCATGAAAAGAGCCTCCCTCCTCCTCTGCCTCGGCCTGGTCTTCGGGGCCATCGCCCCGTCGCAGGCGGCCTTCCTGATCCAGCCGAACGACGTCGTCGCGATCTGCGGCGACTCCATCACGGAACAGAAGCTCTATTCCGTCTTCGTCGAGGACTACCTCCTCATGTGCCAGCCGACGCCCGGCCAGCGGATCGCCCAGTTCGGCTGGGGCGGGGAGCAGGTTCCGGGCTTTCATAACCGTCTCCAGAGCGACCTCTTTCCCTTCAAGCCGACCGTCGTCACCACCTGCTACGGGATGAATGACGGCCACTATACTCCCGTGACACCCGCCATCGTCGATACCTACCGGAAGGCCCAGGAGGAGACCATCGACGACCTGAAGAAGGGCGGCGTCCGCGCCATCGTCGTCGGCACGCCAGGCGGCGTCGATTCGACGACTTTCAAGAAGTCGGTTTCGCCCACCGACTACAACGAGAACCTCCGCCAGCTCGGCGAGGCGGCCCGCGACGTGGCGCAAAAGGCGGGCGTCGCCTTCGCCGACGTCCATGCCCCGATGCTCGATGCGATGGCCAAGGCCAAGGCCGCCTATGGCGACGCCTACCCCTTCGCCGGCGGGGACGGCGTCCATCCCGGGCCGAACGGCCACTTGGTGATGGCCCTGGCGATCCTCAAGGGCCTGGGCTGCGACGGGGCCATCGGGACGATCACCCTCGACCTCGCCGCGAACAAGGCCGAAGGGACGCCCGGCCAGAAAATCCTCTCGGCGACCGGCGGTACGGTCCAGGTCGAGAGCACCCGCTATCCCTATTGGATCGAGGGGGAACCCGGAAAAGCCGACAACCTGCCCGCCGCCGTCGTCGGCTTCACGACGTTCAACGAGGACCTGAACCGCTACCTCTTCGTCGTGAAGGGCCTAAAGGGTTCCAAGGCCCGGGTGACCTGGAGCGGCCCCGACGGCGACGTCTCGGTCTCGGCGGAGTGCGCCGCCGCCGACCTCGAAAAGGGGGTCAACCTTCCCGCCCTCTTCCCCGGTGTCACCCCGTTCAAGAACGCCTTCATCCGGGTCCATATCGCCGTCCAGGCGCAGCAGAACAACGAAGTCACCCTCGTGAAGAGCTATCTGCACAACCTCGACGCCTTCAAGAAGATGGCTCCCGGGCGCGACCCCGCCTTCGCCGATATCACGACCGTGGCCCTGGCCCAGGACGCGGTTCTCTACAAGGCCGCCGCCGACCTCGTCGTTCCAGTTCAACACACGATCAAAGTCGAAGCCCTGCCCTGATTTGCTGTAGGTAAGTAAAAGTTGGTGTTGCCCGGACCGCATCCGGAGCGAATAATGAAGCGGAGCGCGTGTCTGTAGAAGATGCGGCTCCGCTTCTTTTTTAACCCTCCCCCTCGTTCGCCTTCCGCATGAGCATCCCGACCCATCCCGACGTCCCCCCCACCTCCCATCGCCGCCTTCTCCGCTGGATCGACACCGTCGCGGAGCATCTTCAGCCCGACCGAATCGTCTGGTGCGACGGGAGCCGGGAAGAATATGACCGCCTCTGCCAGGAGATGGTCGATGCCGGGACTTTTGTCCGCCTGAATCCCGAGAAGCGCCCGAACAGCTACCTCGCCCTCTCCGACCCCGACGACGTCGCCCGGGTCGAGGAGCGGACGTTCATCTGCAGCCGCAATCCCGACGACGCCGGGCCGACGAACAACTGGATGGAGCCCCAGGAGATGCGGGCGAAGATGGAAGCCCTCTACGCTGGGTGCATGAAGGGGCGGACGATGTACGTCGTCCCGTTCTGCATGGGCCCCCTCGGCTCCCCCCTCTCGATCCTCGGGGTCGAGTTGACCAATTCCCCCTACGTCGTCGTCAGCATGCGGATCATGACCCGGATGGGGACGCCGGTCTTGGCCGCCCTGGGCGACCGGGGCCGCTACGTCCCGTGCGTTCACTCCGTCGGCAAACCCCTGGCCCCCGGGGAAAAGGACGTGCCGTGGCCGTGCAACAAGGAGAAGTACATCGTCCACTTCCCCGAGCGGCGGACGATCTGGTCCTTCGGCAGCGGCTACGGCGGCAATGCGCTGCTGGGGAAGAAGTGCCTGGCGCTGCGGATCGCCTCCGTGATGGCGCGGGACGAGGGGTGGATGGCGGAGCACATGCTGATCCTGGGCGTCGAGTCGCCGACGAAGGAGAAGACCTACGTCGCCGCCGCCTTCCCGAGCGCCTGCGGGAAGACGAAC
>CAISZB010000154.1 GCA_903889845.1 uncultured Verrucomicrobium sp.
CGGCGCGAATACGGCCACGGGGAGATCGAGGTCGTGAAGCCGTGCCCGCTCTTCGCGGGCCTGCCGAAGAAGCTGGCCGTCTGGAACAGCCACGGCGACCACCTCACGAAGTTGCCGAAGGGCTTCGAGACCTTCGCCCGGACGGCGAACGCCCCCCAGGCCGCGATCGGCGACGCGAAGAAGCAGATCTACGGACTCCAGTTCCACCCGGAAGTCGTCCACACGCCGAAGGGGCAGAAGGTCATCGCGAACTTCGTCCTGAAGGTCGCGAAGGCGAAGCCCGATTGGACGATGGTCTCCTTCATCGACCAGACGTGCGCCGAGATCCGGCGCGTCGTCGGGAAGGAGCGGGTCATCCTCGGCCTCTCCGGCGGGGTCGATTCGAGCGTGGCGGCGGCCCTCATCCACAAGGCCATCGGGAAGCAGCTCCAGTGCATCTTCGTCGACAACGGCCTCCTACGGAAGGGCGAGCGGGCGAAGGTCGAAGAGGTCTTCGGCAAGCACCTCAAGCTGAAGCTCCACACCGTCGATGCCACGAACATCTTCCTGCGGAAGTTGAAGGGGGTCACCGATCCCGAGAAGAAGCGGAAGGTGATCGGCGGCGAGTTCATTCGCGTCTTCGAGCGGGCCAAGAAGCAGGTCGGCACGGCGAAGTTCCTCGCCCAGGGAACCCTCTACCCCGACGTCATCGAGAGCGTCGCCATCGGGAACAATCCCGCCGCGCTCATCAAGAGCCATCACAATGTCGGCGGTCTCCCGAAGGACATGAAGTTCAAGCTCGTCGAGCCGCTCCGCCAGCTCTTCAAGGACGAGGTCCGCGAGGTCGGCGAGAAGCTGGGTCTGCCGAAGGAGATCGTTTGGCGCCATCCCTTCCCCGGCCCCGGCCTGGGCGTCCGTTGCCTGGCCCCGCTGGAGAAGCGGAACCTCGACATTCTGCGCGAGGCCGACGCCATCGTCATCCAGGAGATGAAGACGAGCGGGTGGTACGAGAAGGTGTGGCAGGCTTTTGCCGTCCTCCTTCCCTGCCGCAGCGTCGGCGTCATGGGCGACGAGCGGACCTACGACTTCACGATTGCCGTCCGCGTCGTCCAGAGCCAGGACGGCATGACGGCGAATTGGGTCCACCTCCCGCACGATCTGTTGGGCCGGATCTCCAGCCGGATCATCAACGAGGTCCGCGGGGTGAACCGCGTGGTGTACGATATTTCGTCGAAGCCCCCCGCGACGATCGAGTGGGAGTAGTGAGTGCGACCCAAGGGGAGGGGAGGAGCGGGTTGTGTGGTAGTGTGAGAGTGCAGTAACGAAGGAACGAACCATGAGCAAAGCCAGAATCGGCACCGGGATCGACGCGATCCCTTTCCGCCTCCTCGACACCCGCAACACGAAGGATGCCACGGCCCTCCGCTCCCTCAACCGGTTCGCCGAGCCGGAGCGGAGCCTCTCCCTGGCCGTCGCGGAGATCATCGCCCGCGTCCGCGCGGAGGGGGACGAGGGTCTCATCCAACTCACCCGCCGGTTCGACAGCTTCACGCTGACCCATCGGACCCTGGCCCTTGCCGGTCCGGTGCCCCGGGTCTCCGCCGAGGTCGCCCGCCTCTGCGCCTATTCGCTGAAGAACATCGTCGCCTTCTCCAAGGGCGGCATCCCGAAGAACCGGACTCTCCGCAACCAGGAAGGGGCCCGGGTCGGCGAGGTCTACCATCCCTTCCGCCGCGTCGGCATCTATGTCCCGGGCGGGACCGCCCCCCTCGTCTCGACGGCCTTGATGACCGTCGGCATCGCGAAGGCGGCGGGCGTCCCGCAGATCGTCGTTTGCACGCCGCCTCCGGTCGACAAGCACCTCCACTACGCCCTCCATGCCTCCGGTGCGACGGAGATCTACCAGGTCGGCGGGGCGCAGGCCGTCGCCGCCCTCGCCTACGGGACGAAGACCATCGCCCGGGTCGAGAAGATCTTCGGTCCCGGCAACGGCTTCGTCGTCGAGGCGAAGCGGCAGGTGATCGGCGCCGTCGCCGTCGACCTCCTCCCCGGGCCGAGCGAGATCGCCGTCGTCGCCGAGGAACCGGCGCGGGCCGACTTCATCGCCGCCGACCTCCTCGCGCAGGCGGAGCACGGCTCGCACAGCCGGATCGTCTTCTTCACCCCGTCGGACAAGCTCCTGGCCGGGGTCGTCGCCGCGATCGAGCGGCAGCTCCCGCTCCTGCCGCGCCGGAACTTCCTCGACGCCGTCCTGGCCCGGAACGCCCTCTTTGTCCGCACCCGGACCCTGGCCGAGGCGGTCGAGCTGGCCGAGGCCTACGCCCCGGAGCACCTGTCCCTCTTCGTCAAGGACGCCCCCGCCCTCGCGGCGAAGATCCGGAACGCCGGGGCCGTCTTCATCGGGGAGTATTCCCCCGTCTCCGCCGGGGACTACCTCGCGGGGCCGAGCCACACCCTGCCGACGGGCGGCGCGGGGAAGTCGTTCGCCGGGCTGACCATCGACCAGTTCTACAAGCGGGTCAGCCATGTGGAGTACAGCAAGGCGGCGATCCGCAAGGCCGCGCCGCTGATCGCGGCGCTGGCGAGGTTGGAGCAGTTGGAGGCCC
>CAISZB010000155.1 GCA_903889845.1 uncultured Verrucomicrobium sp.
CGACCACGACCTCCACGGCCGCATCGCCGTTGGCCGTGCGCACGACCTTGTAGGGGACCCGTTTGATCTCCTCCTGCACCTCGTCGAATTTGCGTCCCATGAAACGCTTGATCGAATAAATCGTGTTACTCGAGTTGGTCACCGCCTGCCTTTTGGCGGCGTCCCCGACGACCCGCTCGCCCGATTTGGTGAAGGCCACGACCGAGGGCGTGATCCGTCTGCCTTCGGAATTTTCCAAGACCAGGGGCTCGCCGCCCTCCATCACCGCCATGCACGAGTTCGTAGTTCCAAGATCGATGCCGAGTACTTTTGCCATAGGTGTTTTATTGAATTGTTTTCTTCCGACCGGATTCCAGTCGGGAGTCCTTCGCGCCGGGTCTCTTTTGAATTCACCGAGTTTAAAAACGGAGCGCGACAATCAGGCTAAACCGTGGGCGTCCCTTTGCTATGGGGTGATCACCCCATACCGCCACGGCCTCTCTTCCCTCAGTCTGACTTGGGCAGGAAGATGGTGGACTCCCTCCCGGACCGCCTTGTCTTTCCTCCGCATTTGCAAACTGAATCCCTTAAAAATATCAAAACCCTCACTTTTGCCGGTTTATGGATCGATCATCGGAAGGCCATGCTGGTCCTCCTCTCGCCCCAGGGCGAAAAAACCATCGAGATCCTCTCCCATGTCGACAAACAACTCGGCCGCTATGACGGAGTCCGCTCCACGACCCGCTATGCCCAGGAGGTTCCGGCCGACGATAGCCATGAAAGGGAGTTCGACGGCGACCTCGGCAAGTTTTACGATGAAGTGATTGCCGCCTTCCTTGCGGCTGGGGCTGCGACTGAATCGGTTCTGATCTTCGGTCCGGGCGAGGCGAAGGGCGAATTGAAGAAGCGCTGGGAAAAACGCCAACCTGGGACCAGCCTCCTTGCCATGGAAACGGACGACAAGATGACCGATCGCCAGATTATTGCCAAAGTTCGCGAGCACTTTCACAATCAGTTGCCGAGAGTTTGATCCTAGTCCCACTCAAAACCTCAGCACCGTTTTGTGGAAATTCGCAGAACCGATCTTAATCAAATGAAAGAGCGGCGATGGGAAATCCTGTGGGCCCACGAGCTAGGAAGGGCCATCGACCAGCTCGCACCCATCCTTTCCGAGTCCCTTCCCCTTGCGGCGCGTGACACCCGGATCCACGCAGCCCGCAAGTCGATCAAAAAGCTGCGCACGACCCTTCGCCTGTTCCGGGAGGCGTTCCCTGTCGGCCTGACATGGGAAATCAACCGCTCCCTGCGCCACAGCGCACGCACCCTCGGCTTGTTGCGGGATCAGAAAATACTCCGTAAAACCCTGCTGGAGGTTGCTCGGAAAGCCGAAATCAAGCCTCCCAAGGCTTCGCCCCCCCTTCCTTTCCGACATCCGATTGCCGACGCCATACGTCACCTGCTGGCCGTCCAAAAAGGCTCAGGACAACTTGAGTGGAGAAACGTGGACCGCGCCCTGATGCGGCGTGGCCTGAAGCGCCTGGATCGCCGATGCAAACGTGCCATGATCCAGGCCGACAGGAAGCGATCCGATGCCCGGCTCCATGCCTGGAGAAAACGCACCAAGGACCTTGCTTACGCCCTTCATCTGATCGGAGCCAAGACTTCCCCATCCGAAGAAAAGGCGCTACGACTGGAGCACCTTCTCGGCAACGATCACGACCTGGCACTATTGCAAAAGGCGCCCCCCGCACGCTCCAAGAAAAACGCCCTGCGCTCCGTCGCAAAAGCGAAGCGCCGCAACTATCAGGAAAAAGCCTTTTGCCTCGGTCACCTTCTCTTTTCCCGCAATGCAAAAGGCTCTTAAGCCCGCACCCGGCACTCTTCGGCGTCCATCGGCGGGATCTGATAGCCCTCGGCGGCCTCCGGTGCGGTGCGGTTGATCGTTTCGCGGGCGCGAGTCGCATCCTGTTCCGTACCGTGGGCGATCACGATGAATTTACCCGCTTTGAGGGCCGTTTCGTATCGCACCGCGCTGTTGGCGGGAATACCCATGCCGCATAATCCGGCGCCAATGGCGCTCAGCCCTCCTACAGCCAGGGCCCCTTCCAGCGCACCGACGATGCAATTGACGAGCGGCCCCGCCACCAGCATCGGGCCGATGCCCGGAACCAAAAAGAAGGCCGACCCGAACAACAAGCCCCAGATCCCTCCCCAGAAGGCTCCGGTTTTTCCCCAGCACCTCATGCGATCCCCGATATGGTAGTAGCCGACGACGTGCTCTTCCGTTTGATAGTCCCGTCCGATGATCGAGAGCTTCTTCATGTCGATCCCCGAATGCTGGAGTTCCTTGACGGCAGCCTCGGCTTCGAGATGGGACTTGTAGATCGCCACTACGGTGTTGGCTTGAGCGGTCTTCGTTGACATCGGCCCAAAATAGACCGGGATAGCGTGGCCTCCCATGGGGTGAACACCCCATACGTCGGAGGCGGCTGCCGGACTAGATTGCTTCATGCCTCCCCCCATGAGCGAAATCGTCCTCGAAATCAAAGCGCTGACACGCCGTTTCGGTTCCTTTACGGCGGTCGATGCCCTGAGCCTTTCCGTCAACTCGGGCGAGGTCTTCGGCTTGCTCGGTTCCAACGGCGCCGGAAAAACCACGACGATCAAGATGCTTACCACGCTGCTGCCGCCGTCCTCGGGCGACGCCCTGGTCGCTGGCTGCTCGATCACGACTCAGTCCCTCGGGGTGCGCCGCGCCATCGGATACGTACCCCAGGCGGTTTCCGTCGATGGCTCTCTCACCGGCTACGAGAACCTGCTGATCTTCTCGAAACTCTATGAGATACCCCACCGCGAGCAGCAGACGCGGATTCGGGAGGCCCTCGACTTCATGGGACTGACCGCCGACAGAGATCGCCTCGTCGGCCAATACTCGGGAGGCATGATCCGGCGCCTCGAAATCGCCCAGGCGACGCTCCACCGGCCCCGCGTCCTTTTCCTCGACGAACCGACCGTCGGCCTCGACCCGATCGCCCGCGACGCCGTTTGGAAGCGCCTCATCGACCTGCGATCCCACTACGGCACGACCCTCTTCTTCACCACCCATTACCTGGAGGAGGCGGAGAGCCATTGCGACCGCATCGCCATCATGAATCGGGGCAAGATGGCGGCGCTGGGAACATGCAAGGAACTCGAAACCGCGCTGGGGGAGGGGCACACCCTGGGCGACGTCTTCGTCCACTATGCGGGCCGTTCCCTCCACTCCGGCGACACCTTCCGCTCCGTCGCCTCGGAACGCGCCACGGCCCAACGCCTTGGCTGAGCCGATCCCCTGTCAATGAACATGCACACGCCAACCATTCATCCCGTCATCGGCTTCGTCGAAAAAACACTCGTCATCACCGAATTCGAATTGCGGAAGCTGCGCCACGATTTCACCGAACTCATCACCCGGGCCCTTCAGCCCGCGCTGTGGCTGGTCATCTTCGGGCAGGTCTTCTCGCACAACGGCGCGATGCACACGGGCACCCTTCCCTACCTCGACTTCATCGCTCCG
>CAISZB010000156.1 GCA_903889845.1 uncultured Verrucomicrobium sp.
CCAATCGGCAGGGGCGGGAGCCAACCTGAGGGGGCACCCCTCAGAAGCCTACAAACGCGCGGTGGGCACCGAGCTGTACAGGGAAGCGAAGCGATTATCCCCGGTCCCGAAGGGCCGATAGGCCCTTCGCCCCCCTAATTCTTCCTCTCCAACATATACCCCGCGATCGCCCGCAGCGTCTCCCCCTTCGCCCCGAAGACCTTCAGCGCATCATTCGCCTTCTTCGTCAGCCGGGCGGCTTCCTTCTGGGCCTTCGCCATGCCCAGGATCGAGGGGTAGGTCGCCTTCTGCGCGGCGATGTCCTTCCCGGCGCTCTTGCCCAGCTGCTCCGAGGTCTGCGTCACGTCGAGGATGTCGTCGATGACCTGGAAGGCGAGGCCGAGGGAGAGGCCGAATTCGGTGATCGCGTCGAGCTGCTTCGCCGTCGCGTTCGCGCTCATCGCACCGAGGCGGAGGGAACCGGCGATGAGCGCCGCCGTCTTGTTCTCGTGGATGTAGCGGAGGTCGGCGGGAGAAATCTTCTTCCCCTCCCCCTCGGTGTCGGCCACCTGCCCGCCGATCAGCTTCTGGCTGCCGGAAACCTCGGCCAATTCCAGGACCAGCGCCCCGTGATGGTACCGCTTCGCCGCCTTCGCCTTTGCCACCATCTCGAAGGCGATCGTCAGCAGCGCGTCCCCGGCCAGGACGGCGATGCCCTCTCCGAAAACCTTGTGCGAGGTCGGCATCCCCCGGCGCAGGTCGTCGTTGTCCATGCAGGGGAGGTCGTCGTGAATCAGGGAATAGGTATGGATGCACTCGACGGCGCAGGCCAGCGGGAGGGCGTCCCGATATCTTCCGGAAACGGCTTCCGAGGCGGCCAGCACCAGGATCGGGCGAAGCCGCTTCCCCCCGGCGAAGAGGCTGTAACGCATCGCCTTGTGGATCGTCGCAGGCCGGGTTTTCTCCTTGGGGAGCAACGTGTTGAGGGCCGCTTCGACCTCGCCCTGACGGGCCTTCCAGTAGTGGGACAAATTCATCTCGCCACGGTTTATGATCGTAATGGGAAGCGTTGGCAAATGAAAACCATTCGTCACGGAGTTGTCACCTCCCCCCCGCCATCCCGTCACCGAAACCGGGCCTGATGAGAGGTATGGGTGTCTCTTCGTTTTTTGGGAAGAAGATCGGTCAACAACCCGCGATGAAGTCGCAGGGAAGAGACTCCCAAAACAAGGAACGCCATCCCCGGAACGCCGTGTGGCTGGGGAAAGAGAAACGGTCCGGGACGGAGAGACGCGCCGCGAACCCCGCCGTCCCCTGGACCGGCAAGGAAAGGCGGTCCGGGCAGAAGAGGCGCTCGGAGAACGGCTTCGCCAAGCTCTCCCTCGGCAAAAAGATTTTCTTCGGCTTTTCCATTCTTCTCGTCCCCCTCTTCGGCCTCGGCATTTTCACGTTGTACAGCCTGCAGACGATCAAGGACGCCACCGTCTACCTCCGCACGGAGAACCTGCCCGCCATCGAGGTCTCGAAGCGCCTCGGCAAGGCCTCCGCCGACCTCCTCAACAGCGCCTCCCGCCTCAGCCTCACCCTCGACCCCGCCGACAGCGCGGCGACGGTCGAGAAAATCGACGCCGCCGAAAAGGAACTCCAGGCGATCAAGGCCGATCCCTCCCTCGCGAGGACCCCCGCCGCGACCCGCCTCCTCCCTCCGTTCGAGGCGGCCTTCGACAACTTCGCCGGGAAGCTCGTCCCGCCTCCGGCTCCCGATCCTTCGGCCCCCCCGGCCCCGCCCGCCGATGCGGCCAATCCCCCTCCCCCCGCCGAGCCCGCCGAGCGTGAAGGCGGGGACTTCAAGGCCTTCAACTCGGGCATCTCGGAGATGCGGGACGCGCGGGAAACCCTGGAGGACACCCAGCAGAACTTCATGACCCTCCTGGGCAAGATCGCCTCGGCCCAGCGGGAAAAACTCCGCAAGCAGGCGGAAAGCCCCGCGAAGGTCGCCGCCCGCCTGGAGCTGATCGACACGATCCTCGACAAGACGGCCCACCTCGCCGGGGAGACGAACCGGAGCATCGCCCGCCAGGACGCCGACGGCATCGCCGCCGCCGCGAAGCAGTTCGACGACGTCCTCCCGATGATCGACCAGCTCCTGATCCTCACCCCCTCCGACCGGGACTGGAAGCCCGGTTCCGGAGGCTTGGCACTCGCCAGAAAAGACGACCTCTCCAACGCCCAGTCCCAGGCCCAGGTCTACCGCTCCTTCCTGCGGAACTTCGTCATCTCGTGGAAGATGATGACGAAGGCGCAGGGGAAATGCGACACCGACCTCGCCTCCCTCCGCGCCATCAGCGACAACATCACCGCCGCCGCCTCCCAGGGCGTCGACGAGCGGAGCGGGACGACGCTGCGGCGCGTCGATTCGACGAAGTTCTTCGCCCTCATCGCCATCGGCGGCACGATCGTCCTGGCCCTCATCATGGGCAAAGCCGTCACCCAGATCCTCAGTGACTCCGTCAAGTCGGTCATCCTCCAAATCTCGACCACCCTCTCCAGCAAGACGGAGGAGACGCTGAAGACCGCCGAGCAATTCAATACCGCCGGACAGGAAATGGAGCGCCAGACCGATCGCCAGAGCGAGGCGATCCGCAAGACCACCGCCTCGATGAGCCAGATCGCCGCCTCGACGAAGGAGACCGCGGAACGGGCCAAGAAAGCCCGCGACATGTCCCGGGAAACCCGCGCCGCCGCCGAGGCGGGCGAGGAAGCGATGCGGACGATGAACACCGCCGCCGAGGCCGTCCGCCAGTCGGGGGAGCAACTCCGCATGGCGATGGGGGAACTGCGCGAGTTCAGCCAGGAAATCTCCCACGCCTTCAAGCAGATCGACTCCATCGCCCTCCAGACCCGCATCCTCTCCCTCAACGCCTCGGTCGAGGCCGCCCGGGCGGGCCGCCACGGCGCGGGCTTCGCCGTCGTCGCCG